>JAFBAP010000154.1 GCA_019247695.1 Verrucomicrobiota bacterium
ACGACAGAGTTCACACGGCGAACACGGCGAGCCACGGCGACCACGGCGGGAAGAGGGGGAAAGAGTTCGGCGTTCGGGGCTCGGAGTTCGGAGGCGTCGTAGAACCGGGTCCGATCTTCCCCGAAGGTCGCGCTCACCCGGCGGAAAGACAGAATCATCCGCAGAACACGCAGAAGAACGCAGAAAAGAGAAAACATCCACAGATTACACAGATTGACACAGATTAAGGGGATCTGGCGACAACTCAAAGGTTGACACTCGCACCCGCTCCCCATGCTGCCGCTCCGAACTCCGAACTCCGAACTCCGAACTCCGAACTCCGAACTCCGAACTCCGAACTCCGAACTCCGAACCCTTTCCTCTTCCCGCCGTGTTCGCCGTGTGAACTCTTACGTGGTGGCCGCCGTGTCCGCCGTGTGAACTCTGTCGTCGTGCCCGCTTTCTCCCGCTGCGGCCGCCGTGCGACCGAAAGCCTTGCAAGCCGTGGGATTAAGTCGATAATCGGTGCTTATGTTGCATACCCTCAAGGAGCCGACGAGGGAAGTTGTTACTCCTGCATTTAAAGAGCAGTACATTAAGGCTTTCAACTGGATGATCCTGGCGCGAACCGTGGAGGAAAAGCTGGCCAATCTATGGCGCGCGGGCAAGGTTGCCGGCGGGGTGTATACCGGCAAGGGCCAGGAGGCGGTCAGCGTCGCGATCGGCATGGCACTGAAGCCGGGCGACTTGTTTGGGCCGGCCATACGTGACCAGGCCGGGCGGCTGGCCTTTGGAGAGCCTTTGCTTGATGCGGTTCGCACTTACCTCGGGTCACGGCTGGGGCCGATGCGCGGCCGGGACGGAAACGTTCACCGGGGCAGGCTGCGCGAGGGTACCTTCGCCATGATCAGCCACCTCGGCTCACTCGTATCGGTGGTGGCCGGGGCTTTGCTGGCGCGGCGCATGCGGGGCGAACAGAACGTGGTCGGGGCGACTTCGCTCGGCGACGGGGCGACTTCGACCGGTGCATTCCACGAAGGCCTGAATCTTGCCGCGGTTGAAAAGCTGCCCCTGGTTGTGGTGGTGACGAACAATCAGTACGCGTACTCTACTCCCAACGGCCGTCAGTTTGCCTGTCATGATTTGGTCGATCGTGCGATCGGGTACGGCGTCGAGGGTTACGCCATGGATGGGACCGACGTTAAGGAATGCCTGGAGATGGTTCACCACGCGGTCGGCCGGGCCCGCGAGGGCAACGGGCCGCAGTTGATCGTGGCGAATTGCCTCCGTTTGTCCGGGCACGCGGAGCACGACGACGCCAGCTACGTTGACCCGCACCTGTTTGCCAGCCCGCTTGGCCGGGACTGTATCGACGTGGCCAGAGACTATTTGCTCGAGCAGGGTTGGGCCGACGCCGAAACCGTTCGCCAATGGCGTGAACACGCCAAGGCTCAGGTCGAAGAGGTGGCTCTGAAAGCCCAGCGCGAATCCGGCCCCGATCCGGCCGACGAGGATTGGTGCGCCTACGCGACGAGGGGCTTTGCGAGATTGGAAGCGTCTGTTTCGTGAAATGAGCGTCACGTACCTGGAAGCGATTCGTGAGGCGCAGGCGGCTGCGTTGCGGAACGATCCTCGCGTTTATATCTACGGTCAGGATATCGGGCACCACGGCGGGGCCTTTAAGGCAACCAAAGACCTGGCCCGGCTCTTCCCGGGAAGGGTGCTCGATTCGCCGATCAGCGAAGATGCGATGGTAGGAAGTGCCGTCGGCGCCGCGATCGAGGGTATGCGCCCGGTCATCGAGATGCAGTTCGCAGATTTTTCTTCCGTCGGGTTCAACCAGATCGTAAATCAAGCCGCCACGCTCTATTGGCGAACGGGGGTTCCCTGCCCGATTACGATCCGGCTTCCGTCCGGAGGCAACCCCGGCAGCGGGCCATTTCACAGCCAGACGCTGGAGGCCATCTATTCACATTTTCCCGGGCTGGTGGTGATGACGCCCGCGACGGTCGAGGACGCTTATTCAATGCTCCTCGAAGCGATCCGATTGGATGATCCGGTCATTTATTGCGAGCATAAGTTCCTGTATAACCGTCTGAAAGCGGATTCTCTCCCCGAGGACAGCCTGCCGACGGGCCAGGCGCGCATTGCCCGGAGCGGGCGCGATGTGACGGTGGTGGCGTACAGCGCCATGGTGCACGAAGCGCTGGCTGCAGCGAACAAACTGGTTCAGGAGAACATCGAGGCCGAGGTCATCGATTTGCGTGCCGTGAAGCCCTTGGACGCCGATACGGTCCTGGCTTCCCTGGCAACCACCGGCCGCTTGCTCTGCGTGGCGGAAGCGTGGCCCTGGGGCGGGGTTAACGCGGAAGTCATCGCCCGCGTGGTGGCCGAAGGTTTCGAGTTCCTGGATGCACCGCCCATGCGGATCAACAGCCTCGATACACCCGTGCCGTATAACCCGAAACTTTGGGCGGCCCACAAACCCTCGGCTGAGCTGATCGCCCAAAAGATCCGGGAACTGCTCGCCTGGTAATCATTTTCCTCCTATGTCGCAAGTCCCCATCGTCATGCCTCAGCTCGGCGAATCGATCGCCGAAGCCACGATCATCCGGATTCACGTGTCTGCAGGCGAACCGGTCGAAGCCGAACAGGAAATCATGGAGGTGGAGACCAACAAAGCGGTGATGGCGATCACGGCGCCGTGCACCGGCACCATTGCGGAGATTGAAGCGGACGCCGGAGAGACGTACGCGGTCGGGACGGTGCTCGGGCACATCACCAGCGATTCTCCTCTGGAGGAGGTTTTCGAAACGCCTCTGGCCCCGAGCACGGCTCAGTTGTTCCGCATGGAACCGCCGACAAGCGCCCAGGCAGCGGCTGGAGCGGCCGTCAAACCTGTCCCAGCCTTACCGAAAAGCGGCAGCTTCGTTGCCCCACGGGTACGCGCGCGCCTGGACGAGGGGGCGTTGCACGCGTCGGAACTCGACGTGGTTGCCGGCACGGGACGCGCCGGGCGAGTCACCATCCGGGATTTTGAAAAGTACCTGGAGAGTTTTGACGGCCTTCCGAGCCGGAAGTGTTCGTCGCTTCGTCTCGGGGTCGCCGATTCCATGCGCCGAAGCTGGTCCCGCCCCCTGGCCACGGTCGGCACGCCTCTGAATCTGGAACCAATCCTTGCGCACCGGCGGCAAGGCGGCGCGAGTGCTGCCGGGGTCGCACTTTACCTGGTCCGGGCGCTCGGGATGGCCCTCGGTGAAAACCCCGGGTTTGCAGGCCGCATTTTAGCTGATCGCCTGGTGCTTCCCGAGTCCATCGACATCGGCGTGGCCGTGGAGGTGGAGGATGGCGTCATGGTGCCGGTCCTCCGCAAAGTGGACGCGACGGGTCTGGGACAGCTCGCCGAAAGCTACCGCGACCTGCTCAGCGCCGCCAAGGTCCGGCGGCTTCCTCCCGAAGCGCAAGGGCCCGCGGTGGCGTCAGTCACCAATTTCGGACCGCTTGGGATCACCTGGGGAACCCCGATTCCACTACCGTATGAAACACTCATCATCGGCCTCGGACGCGGGGAAATCCGTCCGTTCTGGGATCAGACGAAGCAGGCCTTCATCCCCCGACGGGAGGCAGAACTCACGGTCACGTTCGATCATCGCGTACTGGATGGCGGAGCGGCCGGTCGTCTCGTGGGACGACTCCTTGGATTGTTGGGCAAACCCGAACAGCTTTGAACCGATCTTTAACCGTTTCCGCACCGCGCTAAGATCAGCCGGGTAGAGGCCGCTCCACCCGGAATGGCAACGCGAGGCTCAAACCGACATGGACTGGTATGCCGATCCTGGTGCTCGTAACCGTTTCTGCCTACACCGATCGGGCTAAAAAGCTGGTGCGTTCAGCTGCCCTCCTGTTTGAAATACCTCCGGACGAGTCTGCCGATTCCCCCCACGCCACGGCCAAAGCGGCTCAATTGGCCGTTCGAAGCGCCACCGATCGACTGAATGAGATGTGGAACCTGGAACAAACGGCAACCGGACTCATCATCAGACACCTGATCGTCCCGTCCAAGCCGCCCTGGGCACAATTTCGCCCCGCAGACTGGCATTTACCCGGCGGGGTCGAAGTCTGGGTCAAGTGAGGAATGCCACAAATGCCACAAGCGGAAAAATACCCCAATTCAGCGGATACCCTGATTTGCAGCTTTCTCTGCCTTTTCAGCTGGCGGCGCTGGGTCCCTGCCATGAATCACGGAAACAGAAGAATGCCCCGACTTAGTTCCTCATCCGTGCGGCCTCAGGAACTAACGTTGCACTCGGGTTCTCCTCACTTACGGCATTTCACTCGACATCCGGCACCCGGCCCTCGCCGCTTCTGCATTTGAGGGGTTTTTCCGATTGTGGCATTTGTGGCATTTCCGTGAAGCAGCGCGTACGGGATTCGAACCCGTGTACCAGCCTTGAGAGGGCTGTGTCCTAGGCCTCTAGACGAACGCGCCATTCTTAATGAACACCTTAAACACCTTGAACAACCCGTGGTGACCTTGCCGTTGTCTCCCCTGTATTTAGGCGAGACCGGCAAAACTGCAAAGACATTCGGTATCGGTTGCCGATCATGATAACTTCGGGTGACTCCGCCGCTCAGGTGCGGTAACGTCAGCCGCATGGAAATCGACTGGAACACCGTTTCGGCGGTCGCCACCGTGGTCGCGGCGATTGGTTCGTTTGTGGCTGCAAGCATCGCCGTTTTCACCGCGTCATCTGCGAGGAGACAAGCGGAGAGCACGCAAAAGCTGATAATGGAACAGAGCAGGGTTTTGTTAGAAGCCGCCAAGGCGAATGCCCTCGCTACCCGATTGCGCTACTATGAGGAGCAACGCAGCCGGGCGATGCGGACGGTCCAGGGCTCGAGTTTGAAGCAGTTGACGGATGAACAGGAACATCTCGTGTACCAGCTCGATGAGGTTCTCAACCAGCTGGGGGTAGGGATAAACCGCGAGTCAGCCCATTCACCCCATAATGAACTGGCGAAACGGGTTCGCGCCGACCGGCAACCGGCTGACGCTGAGGCAGCAGCTTCCGGGACCCGCGAGTAGCGGCCGGCCGGCCTCTCGGGCGGGACGCAAGGGGCTTGCATTGGCCGGTACCGGCGGCTCTGAGCGCAGCGGCGTGCAACGAAGGCGCGCAGCGGCGGTCATTGTGACGCGCGTGCGTTCTTCGCGTTGGCCTTGCGCTTGTCGAGTTCGCGCAGCGGAATCGTGCGACGGATATTCGCCTGAGTCATAAGGCCTACCTGTCCCCACTCGAAGCCGTTGATCATTCCGGCCAGGCGCGGCTCCAGTCTTCGCATGCGCGCCCCGAGGTAATGGTAATAGAGCCTGAGGTATTGCCGCCTGTCTTCAAAGGTGGCGGCGCGACCCGCGTAGTACTGGAGTGAGATCGCGTAAGGATCCCGCTCGGCCAGGGTACGAATTTCCCGGAAGCGAATTGCATCCTTAATCTTTTGCCCGGCGCTCGACTCGGTGGTCGGGGGAATGGTGCCTTGCGGTACAGGCCCGCCGGGCAGCAAATCGAACGGGTTCGGTGCCGGCGTGCGGCGCGGCTGGGGCAGGGCGTTGGTTTCGGGCAGCAAGTCCGGGGCAGTGCTCTCCGGAGGGGTAGGCAGGGGCGTCATCAACGGCTCCGGGAGAGCGGGCGCTTCGGCCGCGGGAGTGGTGGTGCCGGTCGCCTCCGGCACCGGCGTTGGCTCCTGCGCATGGCTGACGCCGAGGACGCCTGAGAGAGCGACACCAAACAGACTTCCGAGCCAAAACCTAGCCGCCTTTGCCATCAGTCGGGCAGCTTAGCGAAGCCGCGGCCGAAAGAAAGCATGGACCGAAAAATTTGACGCTAAATCGTCCGGGACCATCGACGAGAGCGCTCGCGCCCTATGCGGTTCGGAGGGCGTAAGGGGTTGTTCTTTGCCTTACCCTCCACTTCCTGCCCGCGGCACCCCTGCCTTTATTTTCCCCTACCCCCGCCAACGTGCAGCATCTTGGGTAGGTGGGTAGGTGTTAGGTCCCGCAGGATTAACCGTTCGTAGTTGGCAACCCCCTGAATTGGACGTGAAACAAACAGTTAGGATTTTCAGCGCCTTCTACCTTGATACCCTTCTCAGGAGAGGCAAGCGTACAAAGCCGAGCCCCTGAATGCGCCGGGCGTCGTGCCCTCAGCAGGAGTCGGACCCGCGCTGCCGTCAGAGCTCATCTTCGCCGTAGGATTATATTACCGCACGGCGCCGCCCGAGGGTGCCGCGGTCCTCGGGGCGGGGCCGATGCCGGCGGTTCAAATGTGGCCGGCCAAATTTTATTGCTTGGGCCTTTTGCGGGCTTTGGTTAATCTCTCAGTCCCCCTTGTAAACCGATGACCCCTTTTACCGTGCCCGAACGGATCCAGCTCAAACGCATCAAGGGCTGGCGCCTGCCCCCCAATTGCGTTGTGGTCAGCCGGCCAAGCCCTTTCGGCAACCCTTTCACCCTTGAAGACGTCATCCTGGAGCGCGGGGGCGAGCTCAACCCCCGGGTGGCGCGGGCCGAGGCGGTCCGGCGCCTCAAGGTTTGGCTTGGGCTGGAATCAGACCCCAGCGGGCGGTTCGCCGGCCTCTATCCTGACCGTCGAGCCGCGGTGCTGCGACGCTTGCCGGAACTTCGGGGCAGGCGTTTGGCCTGTTGGTGCCCGCTCGTCTACCCGGATGGCTCCCGTTGCCCGTGCCACGCGGACGTTCTACTCGAGCTCGCCAACCGGTAACAGCCCTCAGGCGTGATCCCAGGACCATTCACGCCGGTGTGCACCCCGGTTGAGCCGGGGTGGGTGTTTGCCCCGGAAGGGCACCTGACCTTAGCGCGGCACTACCCTCGCAACTTCCTCAACCTCAGGGAAATCGGGCCGGCGGGATTTGAACCCACGACCTCTTGAACCCCATTCAAGCGCACTACCAAGCTGTGCTACGGCCCGGAGGAAATGAGGCGGAAAAGGTGGGCTGAAGGTAAGGTTTTTGCAAGCGCAAACTAATCCCGCGCCTCGAGCAAGCGGCGGGCGCAACCTTCATCGGTAACCAGCCCATTGATCCAGCCCCCGCGCACGGCCCCTGAAACGGCGCGGACCTTGCGAATCCCCGCGGCGAAGGCAATGACCGGCCGGCTGGGCGGAGACCGCAGGGGAACGCTGGTCACCCTCGCATGCGTGCCGGCCTTGACGATCTGGCCCTGGAGATTAAAAGCCCAGCCCATGATTTCACCAACGGCGCCGGCCTGCTGGAGTTCGATCACCTCCTCCTTGGTGACGAATCCATCCCTTTGGACCGGGCATCCCGGGCCGATCTCCCCGACCCCGACGAAGGCGACGTCCGCCTGAGCGGAAAGGTTCTCGACGACGCGATAGAGCCGATGATGGCACCATTGTTTCCTCTCCTCCGGCGAATCGGCGAACATAGGGGCCGGCAGCAGAAAATATTTGCTTCCGGTCTTTTCGGCCGCGCGGAGGGTGACATCGTACCGGTTGCTCGAACCGTCCTTGGCGAACGCACCCACAAGCGAGACAAGACGATGCTGAGGCCGCGGGATCTCGGAAAGCTCCTCAACCACGGCCTTGAGCGTACGTCCCGTGCTCAGGGCGATAACCTTCGGTTCTCTCGCCGAGAAGTACGTTTCCATGACCTGGGATCCCGTTACGGCGAGTTTGCGTAACAGGTGCTCCGTGCCGTCACCGTTCGTGGGTACGATTTCACAGAGGCTCAGGTTGAATCGACGGCAGAGCTGATCCGCCAGTTCGACGCAATCCGCAATGCGGTGGTGCACCCGCACTTTGACGATTCCTTTTGCCAGCGCCATGGCGACCAGCCGCTGCGCTGCCGGACGAGATATCTTGAGCTTGCGGGCGATCGTCTCCTGCGTATTTCCGGCAACGTAGTAGAGCCACGCGGCGCGGGCCGCGAGATCAATCTTTTCGTCCTGTCTTGAAGACGCCGACATGCAGTTCTGGGTTTATTAAGGCGGAAAAACGGCCGCAGGCGCAAGCCATCTCGTATCCAACCGCTTCGGCCAGGCAGGAATCACCGCGCCAGCCGTCGTTCCCGGGGTTTTCATTCATGCGTACCGGATTCGGGTGGACATCTCGCCCAGTTCCAGGAGACGGCGCTTGATTTCCTCAGAAACAAGTTGCCCGTCATCAAAATCCGCACCGGTGGCAAAGACAAAGCGGGGGATGACCAGGCACCGGAAATCAAGCATGAGGCTGTTGGCAAACGCCATGACGGACATGTAACTGGTGTAACCCCCGGCCGCACAGGCGAAACCGACGATTTTGCTTTCCCACGCCTGGCCGGTGAGCTCGAGCAAATTCTTGACCGTAGCGCTCAGGTCGTAGTTGTAAATCGGCGCAGCCACCACGATCACCCGGGCCGCCGCCACGATCTGATTGCACCGGATCACCTCGGGATGCCCGTAAGCCGCGTCGCCGTCGCACAGCGGCAGGTCAAACTCACGCAGATCCAGAATTTCCGCTTCAAGCGCATTCGTCTCGTAATAGTCCAGCAGGTACGAAGCAAGCATCCGGCTGCGGCTCTGCGGCTTGCGCGATCCCGCTACAACGAGGTATTCAGAAGCCATGCGCACACTTAAGGGCGAACTTGTTTGCAAGCGCAAGTATTTGCGGCCGGTCGCCCGGTGATAAAAATTGTTCGTCAAAGGCGGGGCGTGCGTTATGGTAGCGCCCTTCGCATCAGTTTCGGGGCGTAGCTTAGCTTGGTAGAGCGCCTGCTTTGGGAGCAGGAGGTCGCGCGTTCAAATCGCGCCGCCCCGACCACTCGTAACCATGCTGCGGATCGACGTCCTTACCCTGTTTCCCGGGCTCATCGAAGGGGCTTTTCGGGAAAGCATGCTGGGGAAAGCCCAGGAGAACCGGCTGATTCAGATTCAATGCCATAATCTGCGGCGCTGGGCGCCCGGGCGGCACCGCGTCACCGATGAGCCGCCGTACGGCGGCGGCCCCGGCATGGTTATGAAAATCGAGCCGATTTCCGGCGCGATTGATGAACTGCGAACGGAGGAAACGTACACCATCCTCATGGGCCCGGCCGGTCGCAGGTTCGACCAGGAGCACGCCAGGCGCCTCACGAATAAAGCCCACCTGATTCTCGTCTGCGGACATTACGAGGGAGTGGATCACCGCGTGGCTGAACACCTGGTCGACGAGGAGCTTTCAATCGGGGACTATATCCTGACGAACGGTGCGATTGCCGCTGCCGTCGTCGTCGATGCGGTTTGCCGGCTGGTGCCCGGCGTTCTCGGCAGCGGAGAGTCGGCCGGTGAGGAATCATTCTCACACGATCTCCTGGAATACCCGCAGTACACGCGTCCGGCAGAGTTTGCCGGCTGGCGCGTGCCGGACATCTTGCTATCGGGAAATCATGAGGGAATCCGGCAATGGCGAAGGGAACAGGCGCTGAAAATGACCCGGGAGCGGCGGCCTGACCTTTTGGGCGACAGCGAAAAGATGTAAAGTCAAGGGAAAGGGTGTCCTGACGCTGAAGGGGAACCGTGATCAAATTATTTTCCAAAAGAGAGCCGCGCAACCACCGCAAGCTTCTTTTCTTTTTTGTCTTGGGAACGGCCGGAGTGATCGCGGCGGCCCTGGTATTCGCTTTCTATTTCTGCTGGTCCCTCCGCTTTGATTTGAAGCAGGTCGGCGAGATCCCGGAGCGCTCCTGGATCTACGACATGGACGGCAAGCTGTACACACGATTGTACGGCGAGAACCGGATCCTGGTCGAGCCGGGCAAAGTTTCGCCCTGGTTCAAAAAAGCGTTGCTTGCGCGGGAAGACACCCGCTTTTACAAACATCATGGCGTCGATTTTGTCGGCATCGCTCGTGCCATGGTCCGCGACGTGACGCACGCCTCGATCCGCGAAGGCGGGAGTACCATCACCCAGCAACTGGCGCGCAACAGTTTTCCGCTAGGGGGCCGGAACCTGAACCGCAAGATTCTGGAGGCCTTTGTGGCCTGGCGGATTGAACGCGCGTATTCCAAGGATCAAATTCTCGGGTTTTACCTCAACCGCATTTACTTCGGGTCCGGCGATTACGGCCTCGAAACGGCGTCGCAGGCATATTTTGGGAAGGGCGCGGCCAACCTGACGCTGCCTGAAGCGGCCCTGCTGGCGGGGCTGATACGGAGCCCGAACCGGTACTCGCCCCTGCGCAATCCCAAAGGGGCTGTCGAGCAGCGGAACGAGGTGCTGGACCGCATGGCGGAGCTCAAGGTCGTTTCCGCCGCTGAGGCTGACCAAGCCAGGCACGCCGCCCTCAAGCTGGCGACCCGGCGCTCCCCTGCCCCGCAGCAGAACTATGCGATGGATGCGCTTTACCGCGAGTTGCAGGGGTTGGTCAGCCAGGACGCCATCGATGGCGGCGGGCTCCGCATCTACACCACGCTCGACCCGGCGCTGCAGTCGATCGCGGACGAGGCCGTCGACGTTTCCCTTAAGCAGGTCGAAGGCAAATCCGGGTACGGCCGTCCGACCAAGGCCCAGTACGATGCCAAACCCCACAGTGACGAAGACGCGACGACCTACCTGCAGGGAGCCGCGGTGGTCCTGGATAACCGGTCCGGCGCGGTCCGCGCCCTGGTCGGGGGGCGCGATTACCACGAAAGCAAGTATAATCGTGCGTTGCAGGCCAACCGGCAGGTCGGCTCCACGTTTAAGCCGTTCGTGTACGCCGCAGCCTATGCCCGCGGGATGATGCCGGGTTCAAGCATCAATGATGGGCCGATCGTCAAAGGCGAGATTGCAGAGGCGCCAACCTGGAATCCGGCTAACTCCGACCGGAATTTCGGCGGGATGCGGCCGGCCCGGGACGGGCTGATCTTCTCGCGAAACACGATGACCGTCCGCGTGGGGGAACTCGCTACGCTGGATCGAGTACGCGCACTCGGGTTGGCGGCCGGGTTTGCCAAAGATATCCCGCGGTTTCCATCGGCTTACCTGGGCGCCTTCGAATCCGACCTGAAAGACATCACGGCCGCGTACAGCGCCCTGGCGGCGGGCGGAGTCCGGCGCGAGCCCTACCTGGTCGAACGCATTGACGACGCCGATGGCCATATCCTGTACCAGGCACACCCGGACCAGAAGCAGGTGTTATCGCCCGCGGTCGCCTGGATGATCTCGGAAACGTTGCGCGGCGTCATCGAACGCGGAACGGCGGCACCGGCCAAGGGCATGGGGCTGGATCGCTACGCCGCCGGTAAAACCGGTACGACCGACGATTACAAGGATGCCTGGTTTCTCGGGTACACCAACTCGCTCACCTGTGGCGTCTGGGTCGGCTTCGACCAGCCTCAAACGATCCAGGCGCGCGGCTACGGGGCCACGCTTGCACTGCCCATCTGGGTCAGGATCATGGAAAAGGCAGGACGCCAAAAGTATCCGGACGGCGAATTCGTCTGTCCGGAACCGCTGGTGCACACCAGGCTTTGTTCGATCTCAAACCAGATTGCCACGCCCGCTTGCGATGCAGCCGGAACCGCCTACGATATCATGCTTCCGCAATCGATGTGTCCGCAGCAGTCCTGCCCGGCTCACCGGGGCGAACCGGTGCCGCTGCAGACCGAGGACCGGCCGGAAGACGATAATTTGGCGAGGCGGGTATTCCGAACTTTCCGGCACTTATTCGGCGGCTAACGAGATTCGGCGTTCGGCGCTCGGCGACGGAACTCACACGGCGGTCCACAGCGGCAAGAAGAGTTCAGAGTCCGGCACTCGGTTGGGAATGTCGAGTCCGGGGTCTCTGGATCCTTCTGCATGTTCTTCATACGGGCTGCACGCATCACATAGCGTCTCCGAACCCCGAACACCGAACTCAGAATTTATCCGAGCTGGTGCCAAACGTCAGGTACGGGTAACCGTTCAGTGCGCGCTCATACGAACTTAACATCCGCATCGCCTCCGTCGGTTTCAGCCGGTCGGATTTGATTGCGGCATCCAGCTGTTTTTTGAGCCGGCGCACGAGCTCGTTATTTTCCCATTGTGTAAGCGAGAGCACATTGCCGATGGTGCTACCCTCGATCACTTCCTCGATGTACCAGCCGGACTCCTCGTGTTCGTCCAGGAACAGGTGCACTTCGTTCACCCGGCCAAACAGGTTGTGCAGGTCGCCCATGATGTCCTGATACGCGCCCAGGAGGAAAAATCCGAGGTAGTAAGGCTCGCCGGGCCGCACCCGATGAAGCGGCAGGGTTTCCTTTACGTCCTGCAGGTCGATAAACTTATCTACCTTGCCGTCCGAATCGCACGTGATGTCGACCAGCGTGCCGTTGCGATCGGGCGGCTCATCGAGGCGATGAACGGGCATGATGGGAAACAGGTGGCCTAGCGCCCAGTGGTCCAGGAGCGATTGGAACACCGAAAAGTTGCAAAGGAACTGGTCGCCCAACGAGGTTTCGAGTTCTTTGATTTCATCCGGCACATAACGCATGCCGCGGCACAACTCGACGATGGAGCGCGCGACCTGCCAGTAAATCGTCTCGATTTTGGCTTTGCTTTCGAGATCAAGCAAGCCGAGTTCAAACATTGATTGCGCCTGTTCTTTCACCTGCTGAGCGTCGTGGAGGTTCTCCATCCGGTTCTGCTTGGTGAGCGTCCGCTGGATCTCGATAATTTCCTGCAGCAGTTTCGGGTCCGACGACTTAATCTCGAGGGAAAGGTCAGCCGGTCCTTTTTCGATCGCGCCAAGCGCTTCGACCACCAGGACGGAATGGTGAGCGACGATCGCCCTTCCGCTTTCGCTCACGATCGTCGGGTGCGGGACCTTCTCGGAGTCGCATACGTCCATGATGTTGTAGACCACATCGCGCGCGTACTCCTGCAAGGTATAGTTTATGGAACTGACAAACGCCGTCCTGGAACCGTCGTAGTCCACCCCGAGTCCGCCGCCGACGTCCATGAACTCCATCGGGTGCCCCATCTGATGAAGTTTGGCGTAGAAGCGGGCCGCCTCACGCACCGCGCGCTTGATCACGCCGATGTCGGGCACTTGCGAACCCACATGAAAGTGTACCAGACGAAATGCCTCTGTCAGGCCTTGCGCCTTGAGGTAGGTGCTCGCCGCTACCAGATCCGCCGTGGACAGGCCGAACTTGGCGTTTTCGCCGCCGCTGGTAGCCCATCTTCCGGAGCTCTTGGCCTGCAACCGGACGCGCAACCCAAGCAGCGGCAGGACATTAAGCTCTTTGGAGATCTGCACGATCTGCTGGATCTCCTCGAGTTTCTCGACCACCATAATCACCTGTTTGCCCAGCTTGTTGCCGAGCAGCGCCGTCTGGATAAAGGCCGCGTCTTTGTAGCCGTTGCAGATGATCAGGCTATCCGGATCCTCATGGGCGGCCACCGCGGCGATGAGTTCAGGTTTGCTGCCCGCTTCGAGGCCGAAATGGAATGGGCGGCCGGCGTCCAGAATCTCTTCCACGACCTCACGCAGCTGATTGACCTTGATCGGAAACACCCCTTTGTAGGTGTTGCGATAACCCGCTTCCGCAATCGCCGCGCCAAAGGCACGGTTGATCGTCTCAACGCGGTTACGGAGCAGATCCTGAAATCGGATCACGAGCGGGAAGGTCAATTTGCGATCCCGGGCTTCTTGAATCACCTCCATCAGATCGACCGCCAGGTTTTCGTTCTGGGTCGGCATGACCTGAACGTTCCCGTGCCGATTGATCGTAAAATAGCCGTTGCCCCACCGATCAACGTTATACAGCGCAATGGCCGAAGGTATGTCCCAGATTTCAGACATGATTGCGCCAACGTATTGGGCGCACCCTCCGATTGCAACGAACAGGTCCAAAAAATCTGGACCGGCCGTGCCCGATTCCGCAGGGGTTACTCTTCCTCTTCTTCTTCGCCCGTTTCGGTGCTTTCCTCTTCCATTTTCCGCAGCACCTCGGACATGTCCTCCACCTCGTCCCAGACCTCCCTGCTCACATAAAGCGGTGAGTTTTGCTGGGTCGCCATGGCGATGCAATCGCTGGGCCGGGCATCGATCTCGATGATCTTTTTCTGATGCAGCTCGTTTTCGGCGCTCAGAATCATCCGCGCGAAGTAAGTGCCGCGCTTCAGGTCATTGATGATGATCCGCTCGACCTGTGCGCCCAATGCGCGGAGGATGTTCGCCAGCAGGTCATGCGTCAACGGCCGCTCTTTTTGCGTTCCCCGCATGAACATCGTGATAGCCGCGCCGACGCTTTGATCGACGTAGATCACGAAAACCTTTTCCGGATTGCCGAGGAACACCGCGCACCCACCGCTGGTCGGGATGACGGCTCGCACCTGCACCTCTACAACCGCTTTACTCATGACAGCAGCCTAGCCACGGAAAGTCAGCAACGTCAACGGTTCGACCGTTTAAATCCGCCGCCCGCAAGCCCGGCCGCCGGAAACCGTTGCGAAAACGGTGGATGCTCATCTCAGGCGGCCCTCAAGCGCCTCAATCAAGCGCTCCTGGATGGCGGCGTAAAAATTGATCTGCAGCAACGCAAGGTCACGTCGCGAAAAGATGACGGGCGGCTCATACTGGAGCAACTCGGTGTCGGTGAATTCGTAGCGGGTTGCGAGAACCAACCGGGCCTGGTTCAACACGTTCAGCCAGGCATCGGCGTGCGCCAGGGGGAGCGACAGCGTGGCGAAACCACGTCGCTCCCGAATCAGCGCCAGATCTTCCTCAACGACTCGCCGCGAGGAAAGGAACAGGTGTTCCAGGTCGGGACGAACCAGTTCCTCCCAGTCGGCGGCGAGGCCGGCTTCGGCGCTGCCGCCCGGGTCCGGGTACAACCGCGACTTTACCTTCGGATCGTCCTCGCCCTGGGTCGCGGCCGGAATCTGCTTCAGGAGTTCCGCTTCGATCGGTTCAACCTGGCTGAAATCGATTTTTTCGCCTTTCCCGCGGTTGATCCTCATTGCTCTGCCTTTTCCAACGTCGCCAGGAGCAGATAACTATGAAGGTGCTGCACGAACAACTCAGCCTTTTCCCGGGCGCCCGTCCAAAGAATAGACCGTCCCCGGTGATGCACCTCGAGCATGTGGCGCTCGGCCCGGTCCCGTGAATACCCGAAGACGCGCTGGAAGACCATCGTGACGTAACTCATCAGGTTTACGGGGTCGTTATGGACGACCACATTCCAGGGTAAATCCAGCGCGATTTTCGCCTTTTTCTCGGCCAGCGTTTCAGCCATAACGCGGCGCACCTCCTTGGGCGCGGATCAGGTTATCACCGAGCGCAGCGTTTACTGCCGGGACGGCCAGGTTCATTGCCCGGTCAACCGAGGCGGCAGGGCAGCCGCCGCTGAATAACTCCTGCATCAAATAAGCCAGGAGCGCCGTTCGCAGCGGGACCGAGAAGCCTGCTGCCCGAAGCACAAAAAACGTGGCGAAATGTCCCGGAACCCTCCCGGCGCGTACCTCCGCGGCGAACCGCTCCTGAATGCGGTCACTTAGGGGCGGCTTTTGAAAGAGGAGCACGGACCCGGCATTGAGGCTGCGGGCGCGTTCGGCGGGTGAAAGCTGAGCATCCAGTGCCGCGGCCGTTCCGCACAATTCACGCAGCGCCTGCGCCTGGGCGGACTGGAAACCTGCGATCAGATGCGGCAACAGGACAGGCTGGAAGCGGAGGCGCACCCATTGCTGCCAGGATTCCGTTACCTCGGCGGGCGACCCCGGCGCCCAGGTGATTTGACCAACTGCACCCGCGTTCGGATTACAGCGATAAACGATCTCGATCAATTGCTGCATGCACCCTGTAAGAACCAATACACTCGGATCTTACCACGCTTGCGGGTGAGCGCCACTTCCTCTGAGAAACCGGCACGGACTCCCCGCCCGCTCATCGCGCAGGGCCGGCAAAACGATGCCCGACGGCAACGGCCTCGCCTACGTCCCGATGAACCAAAGAAGCGCTCCCGTCGCAGGCTGGACGGCGGATGCGGGATAAACCGGATCGCGCCGCAAGACAGCCTCGATGATGTGCGCCTTCTTGGGATCGTTAACCAGGAACGCAACTTTGCGCGCCGCATTGATCAACGGGTAGGTCGTCGTGATCCGGTAGGTATTGAATTTCGGAACGAAATTGGCCACCACGCTTCGCTGCGTCTCCGTCAGAGCCTTGGTGTCGGGAAACAACGAAGCGGTATGCCCATCGTCGCCGAGCCCCAATAAAATCAGGTCGTGCCGGTACGTCTGTTCGCCAAAACGCATGGCCACCTGCTGCAGGATGTTTTCGTATTCCAGGGCGGCTTCTTCGGGCGGATGGTCTCCATGCATCCGCAGAACTTCACCCGGCGTGGTGACCAAGAGAAACGCTTCGGAAGCCATCCGAAAATTGCTCTGTGGATCGTCGGGCGGCACGCAGCGTTCGTCGCCGAAGGTGATAATCCATTTAGACCACTCGCAGTCGAGCAAAGCTAACGCGGCATAGACCGCCCGCGGGGTGTTTCCTCCGCTCAGGGCCAAACGGAAATGGCCGTACTCATCAACGGCTTGTCTCGCACAGTCCGCGATGAAATGGGCGGCATCGTCTGCAAAGGACGTGGTGCGAATGATTTCAGGCTTCATAGCAAGTTCACTGGAACAAGGAAATCGAGGGTCGCAAGTTCAAGTTTTGCTTCTTCAAAACACAGGCGCAAAAGCGTCGCTTTCTTCACCCGCACCCGCTCCGGCTCGCACCCGAGCAGGTCGGCAACCGCCCGGCTGAGATCGGGTTCGTGGCCTACAATCAAGAGGCTGTCGCAAGACTGGTGCTCCCGCAAAAAAGCGCGCAACCGTCCCGGCGTCATCCCGGAAGCCAGATCGCGACTGGTTTTGACCTCCGTAGCGAGCGGTTTGGCCAGGAACTCCGCCGTTTGCACGGCCCTGACGAGCGGGCTGCTGAAGATCGGACCCACGTCAAGCTCCTGTTCCGCACAGAACCGTCCGATCTTCGCTGCCTGCCGTTCGCCTTTTGGGGTCAGGCGACGCTCCGCGTCCGTGGTCTTCGTGGGTTCCGCATCGGCGTGCCTCACAATGTAGAGCTGCTGCATGGGTCTGGTTGATCAAGTCTGAGGGTCGGGACGAAAAGCGAGTCAAAGGGAGTCAGGGACCGCAGGTCCGCCGCGGGCAGGCAGCCGTTGGTCAGGAAACGCCGCTCTTAATCGGGTTCACCGCCGGAAGGGGCCCGAAAGCACGCAGAAATCCCGCCTCGATGGCCAGGGCTTCCTGCACGTTACGGCCGAGATGGTCCTGTAATTGCTCCAAACCGCGCATTCGCTCCAGCAGGTCCCCGGCGCACCAGCGTTCACTCATCCGCCGGGTGCACTCCTGGTATTCCGGCAGCGACGCACCGGTGCCGGTGAAAACGGCGCGCAGGGCGTCACCGAATAGTTCGATGAGTCGAAAGAGCAACTTTGCGCGCGCGTTGACGTACCGGCTTTCGGTCAGCACCGACAGGCGCGCCTCTTCATTCTCCACCCAGCTGCCGTCCGTCGTTTTCTGGTACACCTCCAGCTGGCGCTTTAAATCTTCTTCATGCTCAGCTTCGATGCGCCCCCGCAACCGGTTCAGCGACTCCTCAAAGCTGCGGGCCAGCCTCAGGCTGCCGGCTACCGACAGCTCGGCCCCGGCACAATACCGCGCCACCCGGTCAAGGACGGCGGCGGCTTCCGGGTCGAGCTCCGGCGGCTTCAGGCGCCGCAAAGATACGTGCACACACCGTGACCGGATCGTTTCCAGGAGTGCGTCGGGCAGGGCCGTTGCCAGAATCAGCACGGAATTAGCCGGTGGTTCTTCCAACGTTTTCAGAAACGCGTTGGCCGCCTGCGGCATGAGGCGATCGGCATCGCTGATCAGCCCAAACTTCCACGGTACACGCGCCGCTTTCATCCGGAGCGCGTTCTCCAGCGACCGGATCTGGTCGACAAGGATGCGGCGCGACTTCGATTCCGGCTCGACCTGGTGGTAGTCCGGATGGTGAGGGTCGAACTTCTGCTGGTTGATCGCCTCAAAAAATCCCGCCGTCAGCTGCCGCTTGCCGCTGCCCTCCTCTCCCGAAAACAGAAAGGAATGCGGCAGGCGCTGATGACGGTACGCGTTTACCAGGTATTCAAGCGCTTCGTGGGCAGAGAAAGCCATGGACAAGTTTCCAGATTTCCTCTTCGATTTCGTCCCGTTTACGGCTGCCGTCAATGACGCAGAACCGATGCGGCTCGGCCCGTGCCAGGCGGAGGTAACCTTCCCGAACTTTTTCGAAAAAGGACGGCGGCTGCGATTCCATGCGGTCTTTGGGTCCAACCGGCCGCACCCTTCGCAAAAGGCGCGCCTGCGATGCCGGCAGATCGAGATCAAGCAGAAACGTGAGGTCCGGCCGGAGCCCGTCCGCAGCGAACCGGTTCAGGGCGTCAATGAAGGCCGGATCGAGTCCCCGAGCCACGCCTTGGTAGACCACGGTCGAATCCGTAAACCGGTCCGAAAGGACGATTGCGCCGCGCGTCAGCGCAGGTTTGACGACCTGCTGAACCAACTGGGCCCGGCTCGCCGCGAAAAGCAACAGTTCCGTGCGCGCATCCAGCTCATGCCCTTCTTCGGCGTGCAGCAATAAATTACGGATCCGGCAGCCTACGGCGGTCGATCCCGGTTCGCTGACTTCAACCGCCTCGCGGCCGGCGGCGCGTAAGCGGGCCGCCAACCGGGATGACTGAGTCGACTTGCCGCACCCTTCGCCACCCTCGAACGTGATCAATGCACCCGGCATATCGCGGTTATCGCGCTATGTGCCGCGAAAAACAAATCGCTCCCGGCACGAAACAGCGCTGGCCCGTAAAACAGGAACCATCCACAGATTACACAAATTGACACAGATTAGGGTCACACGGCGGCCGCAGCGGGTGTGGCGGGCACAACGTAAGAGTTCACACGGCGAACACGGCGAGCCACGGCGACCACGGCGGAAAGACAGAATCATCCGCAGAACACGCAGAGAACGCAGAAAAAAAGATTACCAGACCCGGCGCCTCTTCATTTGTGGCATTTTTCCGCTTGTGGCATTCTCTGCCGCCCCGGACTCCGAACTCTTTCCCCCTCTTCCCGCCGTGGTCGCCGTGGTCCGCCGTGGTCCGCCGTGTTCGCCGTGTGAACTCTTACGTCGTGCCCGCCTTTTCGCTGTGCCCGCCGTGTGACCCGACACCCGACACCCGACACTCCTCTTTTCCATTTGTGGCATTTTTCGGCTCGTGGCATTTGTGGCATTTCATATGAGAACTCTGGGCGAGATTGCTCGATTTGTGGATGGCGAGTTGCGCGGGGATCCTTCAGTACAGGTCACACGGGTGCTGCATCCGAGCCTCGTCGAAAGCGCGGAAGACCTTGCACTGGTCCTTTCCCCCAACGCCGTCTCCTTCCTGCACACGGGAAAAGTCCGGAACGCCGTGATCCCGGCCGAAGTCGGCGAATTGCAAGTGCCGACGGCCAATCAGATCATCGTGAGGCGTCCCCGCCTGGTTCTTGCGTTGCTGATGCAACTTTTTGAGCGGCCCGCGTTCGTTGAGCCTGGCGTTCACCCTTCCGCGGTGATCGACGGTTCCGCCCAACTCGGTTTGGACGTGTGCGTCGGGCCCCATTGCTGGGTCGGCCCCCGCAGCGTGGTGGGTGACGGCACCCGGCTTGTGGCGCACGTTTCGATTGGGGCGGAAGTCCGGATCGGCCAGAACACCTTACTGCACGCCGGGGTTCGGGTCGGCGACCGTTGCTGCCTCGGCCACCGGGTGATCATTCAGCCGAATGCGGTGATCGGCGGAGACGGGTTCGCGTTTGTCACGCCGGAGCGCGGCAGCGTCGAATCGGTGCGTGAAACGGGCGAGGTGCAAGCGTTCAACACCGACATCGTCCGGATCAATTCGATCGGCCACGTGGTGATTGAAGATGACGTCGAGATCGGCGCCAATACCTGCATCGACCGGGGGACCCTGGGCGAGACGCGCATCGGCAAAGGCACGAAACTCGATAACCTCGTGCAGGTCGGCCACAACGTCACCGTCGGCGAAAATTGCCTGATCGTTGCGCAGGTCGGTCTCGGTGGGAGTTCGAAAGTCGGTGACCGGGCGGTAGTGGGCGGCCAGGCCGGGCTGCCCGATCACCTCAGCGTCGGAAGCGACGCAGTGGTGCATGCTCAGGCCGGCATCACGAACCACGTACCCGAGCGTTCCGTCGTGATCGGAGCGCCTGCCCAGCCCAAACGCGCCTTTCTCGAACGCGAGGTTCACCTTAAACGGCTCCCGGGAATGTTCAAGATCGTCAAAGACCTCCAGCAACGGCTGGAACGGCTCGAAGCGCAACTCGCCGGCGACGAGCGACCCGAAGCCGATGAATCCGGTTAGCAGGGTGCGAGATTGACACGGTGGACGGTCTGAATACCCTTGAGCGCCTGGATGAAGACCGTCGTTACCAGCCCAGATGCTCCGGCCGCGTTGGGACCTTATTCCCAGGCTATCGCCGCGGGCTCCCTGCTTTTTTGCTCCGGGCAGGTCCCGATCGATCCCCGGACCGGCGAACTGGTGGCTGGTGATATCCGCGCCCAGACGCAGCGGGTCCTGCAAAACCTGGCCGCCGTCCTCGGAGCCCACGGTTTGGAACCGGGTGATATCGTTAAAACGACGGTTTTTATGACCGACCTCAGCCGGTTTGCCGAAATGAACACGGTTTATGGCGCGTTTTTCAAAGAAGCTTTCCCGGCGCGTTCCACCGTTCAGGTGGCTGCCCTGCCCAAAGGAGCGCAAGTGGAAATCGAAGCCATCGCCCTTCAACGATCACGATCCTGACCTGTGCCGGAGTCTCTGTTAGATACCTTCACCCACACCGGAGCACTGCTTTCAGGGCACTTCGTCCTGAGCTCAGGACTGCACAGCCGCCGCTACTTTCAATGCGCGCTGGTGCTCCAGCACACGGATCTGGCGGCTCGAATTTGCGGTGAACTCGCGGCCAAACTGGCCGATGTTGAAGCGGATGCCGTGATTTCTCCTGCTCTCGGCGGCATCATCGTCGGGCAGGAGGTCGGCCGGCATCTGGGTAAACGGCACATTTTTGCGGAGAAAGCAGACGGGAAACTCACCCTGCGGCGAGGTTTTCAAATCGTCCCGGGGGAACGTCTCGTCGTCGCAGAAGACGTCGTGACGCGGGGTGGAAAAGTTAAAGAAACGATCGAGATTGTTAAGGCGCACGGCGGCCGAGTGGTGGCCGTGGGCAGCATCGTGGATCGCAGCGGGAACGTGAAACCGGATTTTGGATGTCGCTTTGAGAGCTTGATTCAACTTCAGGTTGAGACTTTTGAACCCGACCGCCTGCCGCCCGACCTGGCTGCCATTCCTGTAACTCGACCCGGGAGCAAGTGAAATTGGTGTTATGGTAAGTTGGATTTTAAAGGCAGTGCTCGGTTCTAAGAATCAGCGCGAGCTCCGGCGCATTCGGCCGATTGTAGAAAAGATCAATAAGCTGGACAAGGAGTTCGAATCCTGGTCCGACGAGCAGTTTCGCGAGAAGACGGCGCAGTGGAAAGCCGAATTGGGCAAAATTGACGACCCGGCGGCTTTGGCCCGTCGGCTCAACGAAATCCTGCCCGAGGCGTTTGCCGCCGTGAAAAACGTGGCTCGGCGCCTTTGGGGCAAGACGTGGCCGGTCTGCGACCAGCCGGTCACGTGGAATATGGTGCATTTTGATGTCCAGCTGATCGGGGGCATCGCTTTGCACGAAGGCAAGATTGCCGAAATGGCCACCGGTGAGGGTAAAACCCTTGTCGCCACCTGCCCGCTGTACCTCAATGCGCTTACCGGACGCGGGGTTCACCTCATAACGGTTAACGATTACCTCGCCCGGCGCGACGCCGAGTGGATGGGTGAAATCTTCAAGGCGCTCGGGGCCACGGTCGGATGCATCCAGCACGACCAGGATCCCTCCGAGCGCAAGGCGCAGTACGACTGCGACATCACGTACGGGACCAACAGCGAGTTCGGGTTCGATTACCTCCGCGACAACGGCATGGCCACCACCAAGGACCAACAGGTGCAGCGGGGCCATTACTACGCAATTGTCGATGAAGTCGATTCCATCCTGATCGATGAAGCCCGTACCCCGTTGATCATCAGCGGGCCGGCCACGGTTTCATCCCACCAGTACGACCGGTTTAAACCGCTCGTGGAACAGCTGGTGAGACGCCAGACCATGCTTTGCAACCGCCTTATCAGTGAGGCGCGCGAAGCCCTCGACAAAAAGGATTTCGAAACCGGCGGCAGACTGCTGTTCAAGGTCAAACTTGGCCAGCCGCGCAACAAGGGCCTGCTTCGTAGCATGGAGGATCCTGAGAACCGGAAGGCGCTCGATAAGGCCGAGCTCTCCTTTTACCAGGATTCAAGGAAAGAAGATTTGGTGGCGCTCAAAGAGGAACTCTACTTCACCATCGACGAGAAACACCAGGAAGCGGATCTCTCCGAGCAGGGCCGCAGCTTTCTCAACCCGGATGACCCCCAGGCGTTCACCCTGCCTGACCTGATCCACGAGTTTACCGAGATCGACCTCGATCCCAACCTGGTCCCGGCGCAGAAGGATGAGCACAAACGGCAGCGCCAGCAGTATTGCGACGCCCAGGCGGAACGGATCCACAACATCTCGCAACTCCTGCGCGCGTACTGCCTGTTCGAAAAGGACGTCGATTACGTCGTCGAGGAAAATAAGGTCGTCATCGTCGACGAACATACCGGGCGCAAAATGCCGGGGCGCCGCTGGAGCGACGGGTTGCATCAGGCGGTGGAGGCCAAGGAAGGCGTGCAGATCGACCGCGAGACGCAGACGCTCGCGACCATCACGATCCAGAACTATTTCCGCCTGTATCATAAGCTCGCAGGCATGACCGGTACCGCCGAGACCGAGGCGAACGAGTTTCACGACATTTATAAACTCGACGTGCTGGTGATCCCGACTAATCGGCCGGTAATCCGGAAGGATAACAATGACCGGATCTATAAGACCCGGCGCGAAAAGTACAGCGCCGCCCTGGACGAGATCAAAGGCTGCCACGCGAAAGGCCAGCCCGTCCTGGTCGGTACCGCGAGCGTCGAAGCGTCCGAACTGCTTTCCCGGATGCTTAAACGCGAAAAAATCCCGCACAACGTGCTGAATGCGAAATACCACCGGCAGGAAGCCGAAATCGTGGCGCGAGCGGGCCAGCGCGGTACCGTGACGATTTCGACCAACATGGCGGGCCGCGGCACCGACATCAAACTGGGTGACGGCGTGGCCGAACTGGGCGGGTTGCATGTGCTCGGCACGGAGCGTCATGAGTCTCGCCGCGTTGACCGCCAGCTGCGGGGACGCTGCGCGCGTCAAGGCGACCCCGGTTCCTCGCGTTTTTACGTGAGCTTCGAGGATGACCTGATGCGCAATTTCGGTGCTTCGGAACGCATGACGTCCATGATGGAGCGTTTCGGGCTGAAAGACGGCGAGGAGCTGGAGCACCCCTGGCTCAATAAAAGCGTCGAAACGGCCCAGAAACGGGTTGAACAGCGCAATTACCTGATTCGGAAACGCACGCTCGATTTCGACGACGTGATGAACAAGCAGCGCGAGGTCATCTATTCCCTGCGTAACGAAACGCTGGAAACGAGCGAGCCGCGCAAGCTGATTTTTGAAATCGTCGATGAAGTGATCCCCGACCGGGTGAAATCCTTTGTTGAGAATCCGGACGGCAGCGACCCCGATTACGATGGCCTGCTGCACTGGGCGAACACCACGTTTCCGCTCGGTCTGACTCGCGCCGCGACGGAACTGGACAAGAAGACGCCGGACGAAACCGCCCAATTCCTCGTCGAAAAGGTCAAGCAGTCTTACCTCCAAAAGGTGGGTCACGAGGAAGCGGACGCCGTGGTCGGGCTGGAGCGCTACATCATTCTTAACGCCATCGACCGCCTCTGGCAGGAGCACCTCTACGCGATGGACGGGCTGCGCGAAGGTATTTACCTGCGCAGTTACGGTCAGAAGGATCCCTTGGTCGAGTACAAGGCGGAAGCGTACGACATGTTCAGCCAGTTGATGGCCAGCATCAAAGGCGAGGTCTTGAGTAATCTGTTCCGGAGCACGACCAACCTGATGGCGTTCGAGCATTTCCTGGCCACCTTGCCGATTAATGTGATCGCGCCGGCTGACACGCCGCAGCCGCCCGGACCTCCTCCTTCGGAGCCGGCGGCCGGCGCCGGCCTGCCGCGTCCCCCATCTCCGTCAGGTTCGCCTCGGCCCGCTGCAGCGCCGGCAAGACCCGTTTCGGGCCCGGTGCCCGGCCGGGAAAAGCCGGCCTCGGCCCATGACAAGCCCGAAAGCGATGCCAATGGCGAGTTTGAACTGGTCTTTCCGACCAGCCGCCATGATCCGCACAAGGTGGGCCGCAACGACCCCTGCCCGTGCGGCAGCGGTAAAAAGTTCAAGAATTGCTGTGGCCGGCAGGCGTAAACCTGCATTTTAAGGCTGGAAGGACCTCGCAACAGGCAACTATCAGGTTGCGAGAGGCGTTTTGTGCCTTTATATTGCGCAGGCAACCCGGGAGTTTGTGGGTCCGAAGCGTTGGAGAGTCCTGATTAGCGGGGCGTCGCGTCATTGGTTCCATGCTCCCTGATTGGACGAGGATCCCAGGCGTCGAGGCTATCGCGGCTCCGGGCATTTCAGCTCACGTTGTAAACGCTGAGCCCTCGTGCGGTTGCGGTGAAGGTGTTGGGTTTGAGGGTAAGTTCGGCCCAACCTGTTCTTTCTCAGTGTGCATAGTGCATGCCCTTCACCTGATGAACTTCACAATGGTGAATCAATGAAATCTCAATCTATGCAACAATCGGGACGACGGCACCGCCGTAGTCGCCGTCGACGTCCAACCAACGGAAGCAGTGCTCCTGGAGCCCCTGTGAAAACTCCTCCCACCCTGCTGCAACGTATCCTCGACTTTTTCCGTGGGAAGAAACCGCCAGCCCCGGTCGTGCCTGCCAAGGCCGTAGAAAAACCGGGTCCGAATGGGGCGCCGAAAGAGCGAATCAGCCGCAAGCCTGAACTGGTCGAAGTCACTTCTCCCCGCTTGTATGTTGGTAACCTTTCCTTCGATGCCACTGAAAGCGACCTCTTCGAACTTTTCAAAGGCGTTGGCCAGGTGCGTAACGCCGAGGTTGTGTGTCACAAGTACACGCAGCGGTCAAAAGGGTTCGCATTCGTCCAGATGACCACGATCGAGGAGGCTCGACGGGCCGTTGAAGAACTTCACGATAAAGAATTCCTTGGACGCAAACTGGTGGTTAGCGGCGCCAAGACTCCGGACATGGAGCAGCGGGCCGCCTGACGCCGATCAAACGCTGTAAACCCGCACTCGAAAGGGTGCGGGTTTTCTTTTCTGCCCTCGACGATGTCCACGACCCCGGTCGCCAACTCTGGTCTGCGCTACGTGATCTTGGGTGGTTCGACGGCTGCGGGCAAAACCGACCTGGCGGTACGAATCGCCGAAGGGCACGGCACGGAAATCGTCAGTGCGGACGCCTTTCAGGTGTACGACGGGCTCGACTTGTTGTCGGCAAAGCCGTCGCGGGAACAACGCAAACGGGTGCCCCATCATCTTGTCGGCTTCGTGCCGTTACCCCAGCCCTACGATGCGCATCAGTTCGGGCGGCACGCGCGGGAGGCGATCGCGCGAGCAAATAGCGCCGGCAAAATCCCGCTGGTGGTTGGCGGGACCGGTTTTTACCTGCACGCGTTAACCTCCCGCCTGCCTGAACTGCCTGCTCCCGACCCGGAACTGCGGTCCCGCCTTGAGGCCATGGCCCCAGAGCACCTGATAAAGGAGCTTCACACGCTCGATCCGCACGGTTTCAACCGGATCGATCTGCAAAATCCTCGTCGCGTTCTGCGTGCGGTTGAAGTCTGCCGGCAGACCGGAAAACCATTCTCCTCCTTTGCCATCGTCCCGGAGAGCGCGCCGCCGTCATTCGTCCTGGTCCGGTCGAGGGCTGAACTCCGGCAGCGCATTGACAAACGCGTCGAGGAGATGTTCGCGAAAGGCGTGGTCGATGAAGTGGCTTCCGCCGGACAAGCCGGCCCAACCGCCTCGCGGATGATCGGCCTTTATCTGATCTGCGATTTATTGGCCGGACGGATCTCGGTGACCGAGTGCGTCCGAGCCATCCAGCAGCAGACCCGCCAGTACGCCAGGCGACAGGAAACCTGGTTTCGCGGCAAGTCTTATGTGCCGGTCAGCGCCGAGGAGGCCGCCGATGTCGTCGGTCGTGCGTTGGATAATTGCCACGAATGAAAACAAAGGAAGCGGCCACACCCCCCGGCCCTTCACTAAACGGCAGTGCCTCTATGCCTTGGCTTCGGCCCCGTCGTCCGCGTTGTTTTCCTCGCGGGCTGGCGTCGGGCGCGAACGCGCCGGCGCCCGTAAGGCTGCAAGCTCTTCAGGACGCAGTTCTCGGAATTCGCCCGGCTTTAATCCCCGCGCCATCAGCGGGCCGATCCTGATCCGCTGCAATCTGCGGACCCGATAGCCCAGGGACGCCAGCACCCGGCGGACTTGCCGTTTGATGCCCTGGGTGAGAACCACCCGAACCTGATCCGAACCGATTTTATGCAGTTCATCAAAGCGTGCACGGCCTTCGGCCAGGTAAACGCCCTGCCGCACTTTCGGCAAGTCGGCCATGTCAAACTCCCGGTCAAGCGTGACCAGGTATTCTTTTCGCAACTTGTAGCGCGGATGCGTCAGCTGGAGGGCAAGCTCACCGTCATTGGTCAGAAGCAGTAATCCCTCGGATTCCAGATCCAGCCGGCCGACATGCGCCAGTTTCGGGAGACCCGGCGGGAGTATATTGTAAATGGTCTTTCGCTTCCTGTCGTCGGACCGGGTGGTCAGGTACCCTTTGGGTTTATTCAGCAGGACGTAAACAAACCCCTGCGCGCGCACGGTCCGCCCGTCGACCCTGACCTGATCGGCCGGGGAAACTTGGGTCACCAGATCCGATGCGACCTTGCCATTTACCCTTACCCGTCCGGTCCGGATGAACGTTTCTGCGCCGCGCCGTGAAGCGACACCGGCCAAAGCGAGAAAACGGTTGAGCCGCATAAATGCAAAAGCGCTGGCGTCGACGAGGACGACAGCGCTCCACTAACGTCGCACCAATTCTTCTAAGCGTCGGGCTTGGTCTTGGGCAGCCCGATGACCCGGTCACCCGGTTTGAACAATCCGCGTTTCTTCAACAGTTCGACCCGCTCAAAGCGCTTCAAAACGTTCCGCTTCGCCTGGATCGCACTGGCCCCTTTTAAACTCCGATGCTGTGACATGGGTTGCTCCTGGTTGAGCCGCAGAAACTACCGGCTAAACCTGCAAAAGCAAACGGTTTCAGATCAGCCCGAGCTTCATCCTGCCGACTTCGCTGATCATATTCTGGTTCCACGGCGGGTCCCAGACCAGCTCAACATCGGCTTCGTCCACACCCGGGATCGCAAGGATCTTGCTGCGCGCATCCTGGGCGATCGCCGGCCCCATGCCGCATCCGGGCGCCGTCAGGGTCATTTTCACCTCAACGCTGGTGCCGGTTTCAGGCGTTTTCGTCACCTGACAATCGTAAACCAGGCCGAGGTCAACGATGTTCACCGGGATTTCGGGGTCGTAAACCGTCCGAAGCTGGTCCCAAACTTCCTTCTCATCCACGTCGCCACCGGCGCGCTGCTCCTGCCGGCTCGCCCGTCGCTCCAGGCCGAGAGAATCGGCATCCTCTTCCTTGATCCGGAACAACCCGTAGTCGCAGGCGATCGTGTAGCTGCCGCCAAGATCCTGGGTGATCACTACTTTGGTTCCCGCCGGTATGGTCGTTTTCAAGCCGGCTGGAATTTGGATCGCTTCGCAATCGCGCCTGAGTTCGATCTCGTTCGTTTCGATCATGATTTCTTGGTGATTACTACTTTCTTCGGCGTTCCACTGGTAAACTGCTGAATCAGCGTCGGCGCGGACGTGGCCGGGCCGTCCTTGGTCCCCTCACCGGCTTCGGAGCCGAGCGCCGAACGCAGCGCGCCTTCCACCAGCTGGGCACAATGAATCTTTACGGGAGGCAACGGTCCCAAAGGCGCGGCGAGTTCCTGGCCCGACATCGCCAAGGCTTCTTCCGGCGTTTTCCCGGCAATCAGCTCCGTTGCCAGGCTCGCCACCGCGATCGCGGTTTCGCACCCGAAGGTCTGGAAGGTCGCCCGGTCGATCACCCGTTTGCCACCTTCCTCCCTGAACTTCACCCACATGCGCAGCATGTCGCCGCAGTCCCCCCTACCGACGGTTCCAACCGCGTCAGCCCCTTCCAGTTCCCCTACGTTCTTCGGGTTCCGGATGGCCTGTTCAACCTTTTGTGCAAAAGCGTCGGGAACACTCATCACTCGTATGCGTTGTTCACTCCAAATCGTATCGCGGAAGTTCAGGGTCGATCTGAACGCTCCATTGGTCAATGCCCCCCTGCAACGATTTCACCCGCGTGAAGCCGTGGCCGGCGAAGTATGCGGCAGCATCCAGGCTGCGAACCCCGTGGTGGCATAAAAATACGAACTCACGATCTTTAGGCCAGGAAACCAGTATCTCCTGCATGAGTTCCTGGGTCAGAAAAACGGATTGCGGCAGGTGAACCGCGTCCCATTCCTCCCGGCTCCGCACGTCAACGACGGGGATTTGTTCACCGGCTTCCAGCCTTGCCGCCAGCTCCGCCGGTGGGATCTGCATGGCCAGATCGGCCTGGTGCGCCTGAAGAATGGTTTCAATGGCTTCGTTTACCGGCAGGTCCTGGTTGCGGCGGCAAACTTCAGCCAGGGTTTCATCAGGCCGGAACCCGCAGCTGGAACAGCCGCCAATGTGGTAGGCCCGGAATAGCGCTCGCTGGGCGCCCGGATATTCCTGCAGAAGGTCCGCCATCATGATTGCAGGGTCGATCGTGGAAGAAACGCTCACGACAGGAAGTTTGCACCGGTACCTGGGAAAAGCAAAAACCGCAGCCTTGAGGAGGTTCCCCGCCCGGCCGATTATCGGGGAATGGAAAAGGTGTATTACCAATGCCGGCGCTGCGCCAATTGTTGCCGTTGGCCGGGGTTCGTCCGAGTAACCGATCGCGAGATCGCAGCCATCGCGCGGCACCTTGGGATCGACGAAGACGCCTTTATCCAGCGTTACACCCGTCTGCGGCCCGATCGCGACGGCTTGGCCTTGATCGATAAACCAAACGGCGAATGCTTTTTCCTGGACGGCAACGTTTGTACGCTGCAACCGGTCAAGCCCGGGCAGTGCCGCGAGTTTCCGAACGGATGGAACTTTCCAGGCTGGCGGGACGTCTGCGAGGCCATCCCCATTAGAGAGTAACGGGTAACGGGTAACGGGTAACGGGTAACGGGTAACGAATAGCGGGTGTCGAGTGTCGAGTGTCGAGTGTCGAGTGTCGAGTGGCGGGTGGCGGGTGGCGCATCGAAGGCCACAAGCCGAAGTTGTACCCGGTGGAGAGTGCCGCGCGTCAGCCCAGGAAGAACTGTTCACCGGCGGTGTGGAATCGACGCCATGAGCATGAGCCGTCGACGTCACCCCTCCGCGGCATTTACTCAACGCGACACCCGACACCCGACACCCGTCACCCGCCACTCTCCTCCATTTGTGGCATTTTTCCGCTTGTGGCATTTGCTCAGCGGTGGAACGGGTAATCGTGCATCGTGCGCCAGACCCGGCCACGCATCGAGACGATTTCCGCCAGCATGCCCAGGCTGTCGCGGATCACGCGAACCTTTGAATCGGGCGAGTTGGACCAGTGTACCGGCATTTCGCGGATGGAAAATCCCATCGCGCGAGCCAGCAGCAGGACCTCGACGTCGAACGAAAAACCGTCCGTTTGTTGCCGGCTGAAAATTTCACGCGCGGCGGTTTGCCGGAAGCCTTTGAAGCCGCACTGCGTGTCCTCCAGGTCCAGACCGGCCAGGACTTGAACGAGGCGGTTGAAGGTCTGCCCCATCCGTTCGCGTAACGGGCTTTGCCGGTGCAGGATGCGGCTCTGCGGATGCCGGCGGCTCCCCACAACCACGTCGATCCTTGGATTTTGCTCAAAAATGCGGAGCGCAGTTTCCAGGTCTGAGAGCGGGGTACTCAGGTCTGCGTCGGTGAAGAAAACGAGTGGCGCCCGGGCCTTCAGCATGCCGGTGCGGACCGCGTACCCTTTTCCCCGGTGCATCTCGTTTGCGATCACCCGGAGCTCCGGAATTCGTGTTTGCGCCGACTTTGCCACTTCCAAAGTCGCGTCCGGACTCGGTTCGATCACGAGCAAGACCTCGGTGGGAAAGGTCCACTTCGCGGCGTACTCGTGTACAACCGACAAGGTCTTCGGCAAACGTAGGGCCTCTTTATACGCAGGGATGATGAGAGAAAGGTACGGCCGAAACTGTTTGGACATGGCGCAGAGTTCGCATATATATCAGGTCCTTTTGGCGAAAGCTCGAAATGGTGAGACGTAATTTTTTTCTTCCTCTTCTCATCCTGATCGTTGCAGCCGTTCTCCGTTTGATCTGCCTCGATCTAAAGCCTCCTCATTTCGATGAAGGCATCAACGGCTGGTGGAGCGACGAGATGGCGAAAAAGGGCTTTTACGCCTATGACCCGAGCAACTACCATGGCCCGCTGCATTTTTATGTTTTGTTTGCCTTTCTGCGGGTGCTCGGACGCAACCTCTGGGCGTTGCGCCTCCCGGTGGCCATTATGGGCACCGCGACGGTCGGATTGGTCTTGTCTTTCCGGCGTTACCTTGGCCCCGGGATAGCGTTCCTTGCCGGGTTGGCCCTTGCAATCTCGCCGGGATACGTGTTTTACAACCGTTACTCCATTCACGAAACGTGGCTGGTGTTCTTTTTGATCCTGTTCTTCTGGTCGCTTTGCCGGCTGAATGCAGGTGCCGACAAGCTCGCCACCTGGACTCTGATACTAAGCGCGGCGGGCATGATCCTGACCAAAGAGACGTACGTCATTCACCTGTTCGCAACGCTTGTTGCAGGCGTTTTTGTGATCGTCACAGGACTCGCGAATCGAGGCGAATCAGCGCTGCCCCGATGGCGCCACCTTGACCGGACCGCCTTCCTCGGTTCCGCCCTGGTCGGGGTTTTTCTGATCGTCCTTTTCTATTCCGGCACTTTTCTCAATTTTGCGGGCCTGCGCGGGCTTTTTGAAACCTTCACGCCGTGGACCAAAACCGGGCTGGAAGCCGCCGGTCACGGCAAACCCCAGTACGATCTGTTTAGCCTGGTTCCTGGCGGCCTGGCCGCCATCGGACCGTTCGCGAGGCTGCAGGCGTTCCGGTTAAACTGGTATTGGATCAAGCTCCTTACCGTCTATGAATGGTTCGCGCTGGCCGGGGTGATTCTCAGCCTGCCTTACCTCTTTACCGGCCGGCGCGCGCTACGTTTTCTGGCTGTCTATGCCTGGTTGACGCTGGTCGCCTACAGCCTGATTCCGTACAAGACCCCGTGGTGCATCATTTCCATCGCATGGCCCTTTTTCTTCCTGTGCGCGGCCGGCCTCGTCTGCCTTCGCCGTCTGGTCGGACTCATCCCTGTCGTGGTGGTTGCGACGGCGCTGCTCGGACACGACGCATGGTGCATGTTCCGGCTGAACTTCCGGCAGTACGATGACCCGCGCCAGATGTACGCGTACGTTCAGACCTATCGCGATTACCGCGCCTTCGTCGGACCGATCCTGCGCGAAATCACCCTGCACCCTCAGCTCAAGAACCAGTTGAAGGGTGAAATCCTGCTTTCCAGCTATTTTCCGATTCCCTGGGTCCTGGGTGACATCTCGCACATCGGCTACTACGATAAGGAAGAATCGTGGCCGAAGAACCTGGACGCGGATTTCATCGCCGCCCCCGATGAGGTCGCGCCCGAGGTGGAGGCCAGTCTCACCCAACCCTACCTTGAGACCGCGTTTCGTCTCCGGGACGGGATGGGCATGTGCCGCGCCTTCTTTCAATATGAGCGGTTCAAGGACGTGTTTCCCGGGCGGCAACCTGACTTTGTTCCGGAACAGGCTCAATGAGGTCCCTCGCTGCGGTTCTGAACTGGATCACGCTCGCCACGCTTCTCGGCCTCGCATTTGCGTTCACCCCCCTCCGCCTTACCATGGCAACCTCGGCGGCCGCGCTGGCGGCTGCTCTCGTGGTCGTCATCGCTTCCTGCCTGCAGCGCCGCCGGCCGCAGATCCCTTGCCGGCAGCAACCGGACATAGTTTGGCCGGCGATGATTCTCATTTTCGCCGCGTTCGCCCTGCGTGCATTCTTGGATAATGTCTTCGTCGCAGACGACTCCGTGTGCGTGCTTTCTCCTAACAACCTTGGGGACGCCTGCCTGCATCTCACGCAGATTAACTTTCTGGCGCGAGGACCCGCTTTCTGGCCGGCAAACCCGATTTTCGCTTTCGACAAACTTCATTACCCGCTCGGCATAAACCTTTTTAATGCCGAACTGAAGCTGCTCGGAATTACTCCGCGGGCAGGTATCGTGCTGGTCGGCCTGCTCGGTTCGGTGCTGACCCTCTGCGCGCTCCTGAAGTTTAACGGCCCGTTCGGGGTCGCCGCTTTCTTATTCAACGGGGGCCTGATCGGCTTCACCATTTTTCACACGCTCACCTGGAAAGATTATCAGGCCGAGGTGGCCTGGAAGGCGATTCCGCTGGCCATGTTTGTGACCCAGCGCGGCCTCTTGTACGCCATCCCGGTCGGCTTGCTCCTCCTGACCCATTGGCGTTCGCTCTTCTTCGAGCCGCAGCCCGGGAGCACGCTGCCGTTTTGGACGGAGTGCCTGCTCTACTGCAGCTTGCCGCTGTTTCATCTGCACACGTTCCTTTTCCTGTCGTGGTTTCTGCTTTGCTGGTTTCTCTTCGGTGATCCGCGCTGGAGACGGCACGTGTTTCGGCTGGTCCTGGTCTCCTTCCTCCCGTCCACCCTCCTCGTTTATTTCGTGACCGGATTTGAGAAGACAAATTCGCTGGGCTGGTGCCCGGGGTGGATGGCAAAGCCCGGCGAGCCTGCCTGGCAGTTCTGGCTGGTCAACTTCGGGTTGTTCCTGCCGCTTACCGCTGCGCTCCTGATTTATTTGATCAGGCCGACGCCACCCATCGACCGGCAGGAACGCAGGCTGTTGCGGCTGTTCGCGTTCCCGGCCGCCGGCGTCCTGCTGGCCTGCACTTTCATCAAGTTTGCGCCTTGGGAATGGGATAACACGAAGCTGATTTTCTGGGCCTACATCGTGCTGATGTTTTGCCTCTGGCGCGCTTTTCTGGCCCACTGGCCGGTCTGGCTTCGGGTCCCGACCATCATCATCCTCTTTTTCTCCGGCTTTGTCAGCGTGGCCGGCGACGCCGTCAGCACCCCCCGGGGAGGTTACGAAATCGGGGTGGCACCGGAATGGAAGTCAGTGGAAGAAGCCTTGAAGCAAACCTCCCCGGAAGCCGTGTTCGCCGGTTACCCGACTTACAACCATCCCGTGCTCGTCACCGGTCACCGGATGGTCATGGGGTTCCCGGGACACCTCTGGAGCCATGGCCTCGACTATCGTTCGACGGAAATCGACCTGAATTCGTTCATGGCAGGCAGCCCGGAGTGGCGTCAGATCGCCCAACGGCTCCGTATCGATTACCTGTTCTGGGGCAATTTCGAGCAGCGGGAGTACCCCCAGTCCACACGCCCCTGGGAAAAAGAATGCCCGGTAATTGCTGAAGGCGACTGGGGCAGGGTTTTTGCCGTCCGAAAGTAGAATGCCGCAAATGGATGAGGGTAACGGGTAACAAGTAACGGGTAACAAGTAACGGGTAACGGGTAGCGGGTGCCGGGTGCCGCGTCGAGTAAATGCCGCGGAGGGGTGACTTCGACGGCTCGTGCTCACGGCGTTGATTCCATACCGCCGGTGAGGGACGGGCGGGGGGGCGTCGAGGCCTCCAAGTCATTCCCGGCAATTCTTCCTGGGCTGACGCGCGGCACTCTCTACCGGGAACAACTTCGGCTTGTGGTCTTCCACCCGACACCCGACGCCCGGCACCCGTTACCCGCCACCCTCTTCCATTTGTGGCATTCTCCGCCGCGGCATTCCCTTCGTCCGTCACGGCAGCAGGACCAACTGTTCCAGGCGCGCTTTCTGGTTCACAAAATACGGAATGCCGTAGCCGCGTTCGACGTGGCCGCGGCCGGTCAGGACAACCACTTTGGTCTGGGGCTCGCGCGCGTGGAAGTCCAGGATCACACTTGCCATGGTTTGATCCCAGAGACTCTGAGCCTTGAAAAACCGTCTCAATGAATTCGTGTCCATTCCGGGGTGCGCGCCCATCATCCGGCTAAAATTACGAAAGGCCCCTTCATCGGTGGAAAACCCGCGTGGCACCTCCGCTGCTTCGGCGGGCGTCATTTGGATTCCCTGGCTGACCTTGTGCGCCAAAGCCGGCCGGGCATTCAAGGCAAGGTTGCGAATCCCGAACCGGCGCGTCTCGTCCAGAATCCGGCCGTACCACGGCGAGTAGACTGCCCAGGCGCGCTGGAAACCGGTCTGTTGAAACAGCTGGGCCCGGGTCAACCGTCCACGCTGCCACGCATCGAGAACAGGCTGCTGGGAGCGGTCGAACATCTCCCAACCGACTACAAAAGGGACCCTGTTCCGGGCAAGGATCTCAATCAGGCGGCCCTCGAACCTGTGATCGCCCGGACGGTCATGGATTTCGCCGACGTAGATCGCCTCGGCACGACTCAAAGCCTGCCGGAACCCGGCGTCCTTGCCCGCCAGGGATGCAGGCGTCACGCCGGCCAGCACACGAGTGCCGGAGGCTTCCTGTGCGGATGCGCCGGGCAGGGGCAGCAAAATGACGGCTGAAAGCACAAGCGCGAGAAATCGCATGCGGGGACCCATAGCGCGTTGCGGGCCGTGCGTCACGCTAGACTCGTGAACGGTTTCGGACGAAGATCCGGGATGTCCTCGTTCGACCTTATCGTGCTGGGTGGCGGTCCAGCGGGTTACACCGGCGCTATCCGTGCGGCTCAACTGGGCCTTAACACGGCGATCATCGACAAGCGTGAGGTGCTGGGCGGCACGTGCCTGAACATCGGATGCATCCCGAGCAAAGCTCTGTTGATGTCATCTGATCACGTCCTTTTTGCGAAACATCAGGCGGCTCATCATGGGATCACGTTCAACAACGTGAGCTTTGATCTGGCCAAGATGATGCAGCGCAAAAACGGCGTGGTGAAGCAACTGACGCAGGGACTCGAGTTCCTGATGAAAAAGAACAAGATCACACGCCTGCACGGCGTCGGTCAGGTTGTTGCCCCCGGAAAAGTGCTGCTTGGCAAAGCCGATGGGAAACAGGAGGAACTGACGGCCAAACACGTCGTCCTGGCGACCGGCAGCGTGCCTTCAGAACTTCCGAATTTGCCGGTCGATCGTGAGACCGTCGTCACCAGCGACGAGGCGCTCTCTTTCGCAGAAGTGCCGAACGAACTGGTGGTGGTCGGGGGCGGGGCAATCGGCCTGGAACTGGGGTCGGTTTGGAGCCGCCTGGGTTCGAAGGTCACGATCATCGAGTTTCTGCCGCGCATTGCGGCGTTTTTCGATCCGGACGTCACGCAGGCCTTGCAAAAGGCCCTGGAAGCGGAAGGGCTTGCCTTTTTTATCGACACAGCGGTAACCGGCATCGCCAAAAAGAGCGGGAAAGCCCTGGTGCAGGCCCGGAGCAAAGACGGCAAGACCCACGAGTTCACGGCAGACAAGGTGTTGGTCTCGGTCGGCCGCAGGCCGTACTTGGAGGGCGCCGTCGTCAAGGATCTCGGGCTCAAGTTAACGGACCGCGGCCAGGTGAAGGTGGACGAGCGCTACCGCACGAATGTGCCGGGCCTCTACGCGATCGGCGACATTATTGAAGGACCGATGCTGGCCCACAAGGGCGAGGAAGAAGGCATTGCGTGCGTCGAATTTATCGCGGGGAAGGCCGGGCACGTGAATTACGGGGTCATTCCGAACGTGGTCTACACCAGCCCGGAAGTGGCCGCGGTCGGCCTGACTGAGCAAACCGCGAAAGAGCGCAACGTAGCCGTACGGAGCGGCAAGTTTCCGTTCGCGGCGAACGGCCGTGCGTTGGCCAACGACCTCTCCCAAGGCTTTGTGAAGGTTATCGCTGAGGCCAGGACGGACCGGCTTCTCGGTGCGCAGATCATCGGCGCGGGCGCCTCGGAAATGATTGCCGAGGTGGTCACGATCATGGAATTCGGCGGCAGCGCCGAAGACCTGGGTCGCACCGTACATGCTCACCCGACGATGAGTGAGGCGGTGAAAGAGGCGGCCTTGGCCGTTCACAACGAGGCGTTGTCGATTCCCCCACGTTAAAGGAAGGAAGGACGGACCACGGCAGCGCCGCGACCGGGCGCTGCCAAACCGGTCTGATCTCCAAGGATCGCCCGGCTTCGACCTCAGGAGAGACCGGGTATGGCCAACCATGCCCACTATCGCTGCGCAAGGAATCCTGCTTCGTCGATCCCGTTTTTCCGACACGACCCTGATCATCACCTGGCTCACCCGCCAGCAGGGAAAAGTAAAGACCATCGCCAAAGGCGCGCTTCGTCCGAAGAGCCCTTTCCTGGGTAAACTCGACCTGTTTTTCCAGTGCGAATTACTCTGGGCCCAATCGCGCCGGGCGGAGTTGCACGTTTTGCGGGAGGTCAAGGTGCTGGAACCTTTTCCCCGAATCCGGGCCACTTACCTGCAGACGTTGGCGGCATCCTATTTCGTCGAGTTGATCGACGAGGCAACCGAGCCGGAGCACCCGGTTCCCGACCTGTACGATCTGCTATTCCGCGCCCTAAACCACCTTAACCAACGTTTACCCGACGCCCGCGGCGTCCTGTTTTTCGAACATGAACTCTGCAAGTGCATGGGGGTAGAAGCCGAATCCGAAGAGGCGGCGGCTCGACGGTTGTACGAGGCGCTCGGCCGTTTGCCCAAGAGCCGGGCCGAGTTGCTCCAGCAGCTGTGAGGACGCTTAAGAGACTTCGTGGGGATAGCGATGCACGGTGTCGAAGATGAAGTCGACCGCATCTGTTTGCGGGCCTGGGTATGCGTGGCGAACCTATCAGGGGGGTGGCACCAACTGGTGTGGATTGGGTGGCGGGCCGGCGTAAGCACCCGCGTAATCAATCGGATGGCCAAATAGAAGTACTTCGTAAAGGAACGACTTATAGTCATGCAAAAGCGGGTACTGCGCACCGGCATAGACCTTCACCCGGTCTTCGATTCCAAGGCGTTCTACCGCCTTCAGGCACTCAGCGCGTCCGTCACAAGTCCCGCACCATGTGAACGTAGTCCTGCCTTGCGATTCGCTTCGTGTAATCCGCGCGAAACCCGAACCGCTCGTACAGGCGCCTCGTATCCGGGCTGTCCACCTCCACCAGAAGAGCAATGCGGGGGTGGCCGAGACAGCGGGCACGATCGCAGGCCGCTTCGACTAACCTGCCCCCGTAACCCTTACGCTGGTGACCCGGACTCACGCTCAGGGTATCAAGGTAAAACTCCGACTTTTCCGGTTCAGTCGGGATCTGATAATCACTCCGGCCGGACCTCCTGGCGGCCGCGCGTTCAAGCGGCGCATCCAGCTTATGCGCGTCGGCGCCGTCATAGAATATTACCAACCCAGCCACCTCCCGGTCTTCTTCCAGCACAAGGGTATTTTCATAACTGACGCGGTTCTGCTCCTGCCCGAAAAAATCGCGCAGAACGGAAGCAGCTTCTTCCGTATCGTCGGTTCCGGTCAAAACAAGGGCGATGGCACCGATCGCCTGGAGGATTAGCGGGACAACCTTTGGCGCGTCACCGGGAATCGCGGGCCTGATGGTCATGCGACCAGTGTAAGGTGAGCAACTCGTCGAACCAATCCCAAAGCGATGCAACTCGGAAGTTCTTCAGACAGGAAGAGGAGGTATAGCCGGGGCAGCCGGCAAAAGGACGAAAGCAACGCCCTGGGCCCAGCGCAGCCATCGCTCTCCGGACCGATCGTTTGAGGTCGACCCGACGATCTATGTGCATTTACTTGAATTCCTACCATCCTCCTACTCGGAGTCTATATCCGCTGCTGACCTGCCTAACTCCGCGATGGCGCGCTGGGCCACCGGGCGGTCTACGGGTCTGGCAAGCCTCTTGATGTTTAGCGCGTCGGCTTGCTTGACAACATTCCAGACATCACCGCCAAACTTCCGATCAGTCTTTACCGCCGACGGGTCGAGCACAATCTGCCCCCCTCTCCCGTACAGAACGCGTACTTCAATACCTCTGCCGGATCAGGTGGACGCAACTCCTTGCGGTCCCCGCTCAAGAGCGTCCGGTGCCCGGGTTGTTCCTGGCCTTCGGCGGCCATTTTCGATACCGGTTGCAGCAAAAGGTTCGAGAGGGCCAGCAGGCGCGTCCGGTAGGCGGAACGCAGTAACGGACACAAGGTCGCCAGCGCGCGACCCACGCCGGAAAGGCACTCGGAATCCATTTCCGACTCGTTTCCCAGCGTCGCCGGACGTAAGGCACCTCGCCGGGCGACCTCCGCGCCGGCCGACTGCTGCATCCTGGCCGCCAGCGCGCTTCCGGCGAACTGCCGAGCGCTTCGGGGCGCCCGGGATCCGCGTCATCAGGCCGGCCGCTGCGCCGGCGCGGGGCGTGACCGTCGGGTTGGACGCAGCGGGTGCGAACTGCCTCCAAGCCCCGGGGTTCGGTAAAACGATGAGAAAACGATGGAAGACATCATGCGGTTTGTGGTTGTATTCAGACTCGGCTCGTACAGACGGGAGTGACGAATGGCATGAATGGTGAACTGGAACCCTGCAGTGACGAGCGCCTCGCGGTGTGAGAAGGGTCATATTTGCAGTATTGCTGCTCTTCGTCGTGGCAGGCTGGTGGGCGGCCGTGCTGCGGCGCCCTCGTCAAGGCGTCCAGTATTACCATTGCCCGATGCATCCCGACTACGTTGCAACCAAACCGGGTACTTGCCCGATTTGCGGGATGGAACTGGTCTCTGTTGGCGAAACACCGCCGCTGGCGGCGCGTCATGAGGAACGGGTACCCGTCCCGATCGAGCCCGACCAGCAACGCGTCCTCGGCCTCTCGGTTGACGACGCCAAACCCGTGTCGCTGGAGAGGACCATTCACGCCGCCGGCCGCGTCTCGCTGGCGGCTCCCGTTCGCATGCCGGCCCCTGAGACCGGGACCGTTGAAGAGGTTTATCGAAATCCCGGAGCGATCGGCTCATTGCGGGTCAGAGCGGCGGAACCGATTCTGTCGCTGGCGGGGGATTCTTCGAACCGCTTCATCATCCGGGCGCCCGGCCCTCTGGTGCTCCTTTCCGTTCCGCAGCCGGGGGTTCATCTGGAGAAAGGGAAGGATGCCTGCGTGTACGTCGATCTCTCAACGATGTATGTCTTCGCTGAGATCAGGAGCGGCGACCTGCCGTTTGTCAGGGCCGGGCTGGAGGCCATAGCCACTCTTCCGGCGTCCCCGGGTAAGCTGTGGCGAGGCAGCATCATGGAAGGTTCGGAGCAATTTGATGAGCGAATGCAGACGCTCAAGGTGAAGTTGGAATTCCAGAATGATCAGCCGGAAGTGTGGCAGGGAATGTTCGCCGACATCGAAATAGAGAGCCGGACCGCCCGCGTGTTGGCGATACCGGAAAGCGCGGTGATCACGGACGGTGAAGGCGCGGTGGTATTTGTCGAGCGTCCGGACGGCGTGTTTGAACCGAGAAAGATCGCAACCGGGCTGAGGGCGCAATCCCTGGTCGAGGTTACGCGAGGGCTGTCGAAGGGGGATCGCGTCGTAACGGCCGCAACGTTTCTGCTTGATTCTGAATCCCGGTTGCGGGCCCTCTCGCCAACGGGTTACGGACGCTGATGCCAGTCTGGTTGATCCGGTGGTCCGCAGCGCATCCGATCCTGGTGATCGGCCTTGCTGCCGCGTTGGCACTCCTGGGACTTTGGACGGCGCCGCGTCAGCAACTGGATGCGATCCCGGATGCATCCGATACGCAGGTCATCCTGGCGGTCCGATGGGAACAACCACCCGACCTCGTCGAGGCCCAAGTAACCTACCCGCTCACCACGGCTCTGCTCGGAACGCCCAAGGTCACGTCCGTACGTGGTTTTACGGATGCAGGACTTGCGTTGATCTATGTGCTTTTCGAAGACGGTACCGATCTTTACTGGGCCAGAAGCAGGGTAGCCGAAATGCTTTCGAGGACCACGTCCGTTTTGCCCGCCGGTGCGCACGTGGAAATGGGGCCCGATGCGACCGGCGTCGGGTGGGTATTTCAATACGCACTCGTGGACAACACGGGAAAACAGTCCCTCGCCGAGCTGCGGGCGGTGCAGGATTGGACCCTGCGGTACGCGCTCCAGGCGACGCCGGGCGTGGCGGAAGTGGCCACGGTAGGAGGTTTCGAGAAGGAATACCAGGTCACGGTCCAACCCGGCGCGCTCGAGCAGTACCATCTGACCTTCAAGGCGGTCGTCGACGCGGTCCGCAATTCCACCATGGAAACCGGCGGCCAGCAGATCGAGCTTTCGGGCCGCAATTTTACCGTGCGCGGCCGCGGTTTGGCGCATACGGTGAACGACCTCGAGAACGCGGTCGTGTATGGGCAGAACGCGACGACCGATCTGACGGCGGGTATGGTGCCGGTACGATTGGGCGACATCGCGCAGATCGAACTAGTGCCGCGCAGCCGCCAAGGGCTCTGCGACCTGGATGGGAAAGGCGAGGTCGTCGGCGGCGTGGTGGTGATGCGGCAGGGCCAGAACGCCTTGGAAGTGATTCACAGGGTAAAGGAGCGGCTGCAGGCGCTGGCGCCATCGTTGCCTCCGGGGGTCCGGATCGTGACGACTTATGACCGCTCCGAGCTGATCCGGCGGTCCATCAAAACGCTCGAACGGGAACTGCTGCTTGCCGCGTGCGCGGTCAGCCTGGTGATCTGCATCTCGCTGCGGGACGCCATCCCGGCACTGGTGGCCGTGATGGTAATCCCGGCGACCCTGCTCATTTCGCTGCTGCCGATGCTCTGGTTCGGCCTGAACCTGAACATCATGTCTATCGGCGGCATCATCCTCTCCATCGGAGTTCTGGTGGACGGGGCGATCATTCAGGTAGAGAACGTTCACCGGAAACTTCAGACGGCGGGCGGCGGGCGAATCAAGGTCCTCCGTGCCCTCGAAGAGGTCACGCCGGCGATCTTTCTGTCGTTGCTGTCGATAACCGTGACGTTCTTCCCGATCTTTGCGCTTACCGGCCAGGAGGGACGGCTGTTTCAACCTCTTGCCGCGGCCAAAACGACGGTGATGGTGACGGCGGCGCTCATGACGCTCACGCTCGCGCCGGCGTTGCGCGTGCTCTTCTTTCACGGCAGCACCCGTCCGTCTCTCACGAAGGCCGGCCCGTCGTCACCGGCGGCGTTTCGGCCGAAGCTGTACGAACGCACGGTACGGCTGGCGTTGCGGTTTCCGGCCATTACCATCGCGGGTGCTGCTCTTTTGTTCGTCGCGACCGTCCCCGTTTATTTCCAACTGGGACGCGAGTTTATGCCGCCGTTGAATGAGGAAACGGTTTTGTACATGCCGACCATGCTTCCAGGCGTTTCGGCAACGCAGGCGCTCCAGGTACTGCAGCGGCAGGACGCGGTGCTGGCCTCTTTCCCGGAAGTGGTCCGGGTGTACGGCAAGGCCGGCCGCGCACAAACCGCCACCGACCCGGCGCCGCTGAGTATGATCGAGACCACGCTGGTTCTGAAGCCGCCAGAGCAGTGGCGTGAACGGCGCCGGTGGTATTCCGGATGGTCGCCGGAGTGGCTCAAAAGGTTGCTGTTCCGCAGGCTCGCGAGTGATCGGATCACGTACGACCAATTGGTTTCGGAGATGAACCGGGCGGTTACCCTGCCGGGAGTCATCAACTCGTGGACGATGCCGATTCGTGGACGCATCGACATGTTGACCAGCGGTGCGCGTACCCCGCTGGCCGTAAAGGTCTCGGGACCAGACCTGAAAACAGCCCAACAGATTGGTGAGCAGGTCGAGGCATGCCTGCAGCGCGTCGCGGGCACGCGTTCGGCGTTGGCCGAGAGGCCGGCAGAAGGTTACTTCATCGACATTCAGATCGACCGGGAACGGCTGGCGAACCGGCGGTTGCAAGTCGCCGATGTACAGGAAGTTGTCGCGGGTGCAATTGGCGGTGAACCGGCTGCGGAAATCTTCGAAGGCGGAGGTCGCTACCCGGTGACGGTGCGCTACCCGAAGCGTTTTCGGGACAACCTCGACGCGATCGGCCGGATCACGGTCGTCACCGAGGACGGGGAACGTGTCCCGCTGGAGGAGGTCGCTACGATCCGGCCGGTCCGCGACACGGGCACCATAAGGACGGAGGGCGGGATGCTCGCTGCCTATGTCTTCGTCGATTGTGACGCGGATGACATCGGGCACTATGTGGGCCGTGCGCAACAGGCGATTTCGCAGACGGTGAAGGTCCCGCCCGGCTATTTGCTCCAGTGGAGCGGCGAGTACGAGAACATGATGCGCGCCAGACAACGGCTCCAGGTCGTCGTTCCGGTGACCTTGCTTCTGCTGCTGGTGCTCCTGTACCTCAATACACAGTCCTGGATCAAGACGAGCATCGTTTTGCTGGCCGTGCCATTCTCGTTGGTCGGCGCCGTCTGGCTGCTTTATGCGCTCGGCTACAACCTTTCCGTGGCGACCTGGGTAGGAATGATCGCCCTGGTGGGACTGGACGCCGAGACCGGGGTGTTTATGCTCCTCTTTCTTGACCTCGCCTATGCGGAAGCCCGCCGGCAAGGTTCGCTGAGCCAGCCGCAGGGTTTGGCGGATGCCGTGGTGGACGGCGCAGCCAGGCGCCTGCGTCCGAAGCTAATGACTGTGGCGGCCGCCTTCATGGGCCTGTTACCGGCGATGCTTTCGACCGGTACCGGATCTGACGTCACCAAGCGGATTGTTGCCCCGATGATCGGCGGGCTCGCAGCGTCGTTCATTCTTGAACTGCTGGTTTACCCGCCGATCTATTTTCTCTGGCGCCGGCGGACGGATGGGCCTCACGCCACGGCGCAACGGGAAAAGAGCCCCATTGCGATGTAGCGGGAGCCGTTACCATCGCGGCGCAAGGTAGTCGTCATTGCAGCTGCATGATCGGGGCGACCGACGGCACACCCGTGGCGTTGACGATGAACAGCATGTACTCGCCGGGCGGCGCCAGTTTCGCGTCCGCAGGGGCCGTGATGGTCAAGCCGCCCGCGGCGGGTTGAAACGTCACGGGCACGTAGCGGGTGTTTTGATCGAAAAAGTGCGTCACCGCGCCTGTTCGGATCAGCACGGCCTGGGTGATGCTCGCGGTATCCGGCGTCGCGACGAAGAAGTTCGTCCCGTACCCGATCTGCGCAGGGGCCTGGGTGATCGTCGGCCGCGCACCCTTGAAAAGGTACGGTGGCGAGTAGAATTCGGCGTTCTTCTCATCAGGGACGTTGCCGAAGTCCGAGCCCATGCCCGACACCAACACCCGGGCATCCGGCAGCAGGAGGGCAGTGCCGTGGTATTCCCGGGGCGTGTGCATTGACGCCATGGTGGTCCAGGTCTGCGTCTGGGGCGACCACAATTCCGCCGCGTAAACTGCGTTGGCGATGTTGCCGCCGTTCTTGTCCGTTTCCCCGCCTACCACCAACACCGTGTCATCCGGTAACGTGACCACGTTACAAAAGCTGCGTGGATAAGCCATTGACGGCGTCTGCTGCCACGCAGGTGTCGGCTGGGTCATGTCGAGTACGTAGGTGGTGTTTGCGGATGGACCCGTAAATTGGCTGTCAGCGGCGCTACCCGTCTTCATAATTTTGCCGGGCAGGTACATCGAAGCACTCCCCCCGTCCGCAACGTTCGGGTCCACCACGGACCAGGTTTGCGTGGTTAGGTCGAGGATGTCGGTGACGGTAGCGTATTCGCTATTCCCCACGTGGACGAGCCGCCCATCCGGGAGTTGATAGATAAACGGGTAGGTCTCGAAGGGATTGTTCGCGCTGGTCAGCTGCGTCCAGGTGTTGGTCGACGGGTTATAAATCTCCGGAATGCCGGCATTGGAATGTTCGGTCGTCTGCCAGCCGGCGGTCACAAGGATCCGGCCGTCTGACAGGGTGGTGGCGGTAGGATACCAGCGCTTGTACGCCATGTCCGGCACGGCGCTCCAGCTATTCTGGCTCGGGTCGAAAATCTCGGCGCTCGCAATGCCGATCGAGTGACTCTCGCCGTAGCCGCCAACGACCAGCACTCGGCCGTCGGCCAGAAGGGCGTGCCCGGAGCAGAACAGGTCGGCCGAAGTGGGGACACCCGTGAAAGTGTTATTCACGTAATCCCAGACCGTCGGCGAGGAACCGTCTTCGTAAAAGAGCACCTTGCTGTTCTTCAGGAGGATCAGGTCGACGGCAACGGTGGGCAGGTTAACCACCGAGGACCAACTGCCGACCACGGCGGGGTTTCCTGAATTATCCACCGTAACGGTGACCGATGAAGAGGTAGTCGTCAGGCCGGCGGTATTGCGGGCACGGGCGGCCAGGGTATGGGTGCCACCGGCAACGGTCGTCGTGTCCCACGTCAGCGAATACGGCGCCGCGCTGACTTCGGCGCCCAGTGGAGAACCGTCGAGCAGGAACTGGACACCGGCTACACCGTGGGTGTCGGAGGCGACGGCCCAAAGCGTTGACCGCCCGGTGACGGTAGCGCCCGGCGCCGGTGCAGTCATTGAGACGGTCGGAGGCGTTGGAGGGGTACCACCCCCGCCGTTGCCGGGCAGCACTTCGCAGATGGTAAGGTTGTAACGGTCCGTTGTGGGTACCGTGTCATTGATGCTCACGCTGGTGCCGCTGGCCGCCGTCGCCGCGTTTTGCCGTTGCACCCAGTAGGTGTCCCCCGTCGGCGAGAGGTATTGGTGCA
>JAFBAP010000155.1 GCA_019247695.1 Verrucomicrobiota bacterium
TGGTAGGCTCGCCGCGCGAGTTGTTCAGAGATTGGATCGCGTGGTAAGAGCGGTACACGTAGTAATGGCCGTCGATTAACAAGAAGCGCACGGAACAGGATCTCCGAGGATCGGATTCGCGCAACGAGGAACCCGTAACGGGTAACGCGTAACGCGTAACGCGTAACGCGTAACGCGTAACGGGTAACGAGTGGCGGGTGGCGGGTGGCGGGTGGCGGGGGCGGGTGGCAAGGAGTACCGCGGGCGGCCGGAAGGAATTTCGGTTCACCCTTTGTCCGGAAATCACGACCGCCAGGTGCTCTGCCGGACCCGCCACCCGTTACCCGTTACCCGTTACCCGTTACCCGTTACCCGTTACCGTCAACGGCAGGCTCGGATCGGCGTCAACGCCGAGGTCATCGATGAGCCCTTGCTGAAGCCGCTGGACCGCCGCGAACCCGATCATCGCCGCGTTGTCGGTGGTGAGGTCGGTCCGGGCCAGGTTCAACGTGACCCCGGCCGCGGCGCATGCTTTTTCCATCCGGTCCCGGAGGCGCGAGTTGCAGCTGACGCCGCCGCTTACCCCAACGACCTCGCAATTGTGCGCCCGGGCTGCCGCCAGGGTCTTGCGCACCAGGACGTCGACGACCGCTTCCTGGAACGAAGCGGCCAGATCAGCCTGAAAGTCTCCCGACAGCTGAGGTAAGAGATAACGTACGGCCGTCTTGAGGCCGCTAAAGCTGAACTGGAAATTGGATCCTCCGGGCATGCTGCGGGGCAGCCGGTATCTGGTCGGGTCCCCTTTACGCGCCAGCCGGTCGATTTCGGGGCCGCCCGGGTAAGGCAGCCCGATCAGCCTGGCAACCTTGTCGAAAGCCTCGCCGGCAGCGTCGTCGACCGTCCGGCCGACCAGGCGATAATCGCCTACTTTCTCGAGGAGGACCAGCAGGGTATGGCCGCCGCTCACGACCAGACCGACGGAGCGCACCGGTCCGGCAGCCGCGTCAAAGAAAGGCGAGAGCAGGTGGCCTTCAAGGTGGTTGACGCCGATGAACGGGCGATTCAGCCCGATGGCCAACCCTTTCCCGGCCGCAAGCCCGACCAGCAACGCCGTCAGGAGGCCGGGTCCACGGGTCGCGGCCACCGCGTCGATCGCCCCCGGTGCAACCCCGGCCGTGGCAAGCGTCCGATCGAGCAGGGGTTTGATTTTTGCCAGGTGACTGCGCGAGGCCGCTTCCGGCACGACGCCCCCGAAAGGCTGGTGCAGTGCCGTCTGGCTGGCGACCTCGCTGGTGACCAGGTCGTTGCCGTGCACCAGCGCGACGGCGGTTTCGTCGCATGAGGTTTCGATCGCAAGGATCAGCGGTCTACTCACCTCTCGCGGACAGCGTCCTCGGATTTGGACGGCGGCACCGAAGCGGCGGAACCGCTCTGGCTGTAGATCATCATGCCCTTGATGGCATCCGCTGCCCGTTCGAGCTGAGGGTCGCGCTGCTCGTTTACAACCTTCTGCTCCGCCGGCGAAAGGGAGCCCTCCCGGCGGCGCAACAGCAGCGCCTTCTCTTGTTCCGGCGTCAAGGAGGCGACAATGTTCGGCGTGATGCCCCGTTCGTGAATCACCTGCCGGCCCGGCGTGTAATACCGCGCGGTGGTCAACCGGAGCGCCGAACCGTCGGGAAGCTGAATCACGCTCTGGACGGAGCCCTTGCCGAACGTGGTCTCGCCGACGAGGATGGCGCGGTTCAGATCCTTCAACGCTCCGGAAACAATCTCGGCTGCGCTGGCGCTTCCGTTATTGACCAGGATGGCCAAGGGAAAGTTCGACCGGGGTTTTGCATTCCGATCGGTCAAGTATTCCCGGTGCTGGCCGGCATCACGCCCTTCAGTGTAGACCACCATGGTCTTCGGTGGGACAAAGAGCCCGCAGACATCGACCCCACTGTTCAGGAGACCGCCCGGATTAAACCGCAGGTCCATGATCAACGCCTGCATACCCTGGCTCAAAAGCGCGTCCACCTTTTGAGCGAGCTCCTGCGCAGTCGGCTCGTTGAACTGCGTAATGCGCACGTACCCGATTTTAAAGTTTCCGGCCAGCGAGGGATCCAGGATCTTTGCGTCTTTTACGCTCGCCACCTTGATGACTTCACGCTGAAGGGTATAGTCCCTGGTCTCCTTTGTGGAAGGCCGAAAGATGGTCAGGCTGACCTTCTGGCCGGGTTCGCCCCTGAGTGCTTCCAACGCGTTCTGCAAGCTCATCCGTTCGGTGGTGTTCCCGTTGATCCGCAGGATTTGATCATTGGGCACCAGGCCGGCCCGGAATCCGGGCGAGTCTTCCAGGGGGGACACGATGGTGAGGACGCCGTCCCTGCTGGATACGACGATGCCGAGACCTCCAAATTCGCTCCGGGTGTCATCCTGCATGTTCCGGAAATCCGACGGCTCCATAAACTGGCTGTGCGGGTCGAGACTGCTCAGCATCCCGCGCACGGCCGCGTACATGAGATCCTTGTAAGCCAGCTTTTTCTCGTCGAGGTAATCCTGCCGGATCAACTGCAGTGCGCGCGTGAAAACCGTCAGGTTCGCGTAACCGGCCTCGTCCGTATCTGCTGAGGCGCTGGCGGTGAACAATCTCCAGCCGATTCCGAGCTCAAACACCAGAATGAGCGCCAGACAAGCGTAAAGGAACTGCCGTTTCATCGGGGTTGCACCCTAATACCGTGTAGACAGTTATCCTGGTGGAATTTCGACCAGGTTTCAGGCCCGAAGGAGCGGTAGACCTTAGCCCAGGGTTTACCCTGGGTAACCGTAAAAGGACGACGAGCCCTGAAGAGGCGGCAGAACCCGGAAGCGACGCCTTCTGCCGCCCTTTCAGGGCTCGATCGGGGGAGGGGCGCGTTCCCAGGGTGGAACCCTGGGCTAAAGTCTGGCGGCCCGTTGGGCCTAAGACAAAATGTTACCTCGATGGCCATCAAAATGGTATAACACAGTTGATTGGCTGATCAAAAATCGGATGGCAGATCAGCCGGCCGTTTTCCGGCCCGGCGGGCTGTAAGGCGGTCACCGGTGAACCGTGAGAACTCAGAACCCCGGTTTACTGATCCGCAGCCAGCTTCTTTCGACGTTGCACCTGCCGTCCGCCCGCGGCGTCCAGCAACACCAATTCGTCATCCGTGAGGCTTTCGATCTTTTCTTCAACGTCATAAGACCCCACCGTCGATGCATCGCTGCGCTCGACCTGACCCGAGGCCTTCAGTTTGCCGTTCTTAACGTCCCAGCTGCCGGCATAGTTCCAGCGCGTCGTTTCACCTCCCCGGTGAACCACCCGGTCCGCCGAATGAAAACCGTCCCGATGAAAGTTGTTCTCTGCGTAAAAGCGATAATTCGCGCCGCTCTGATCCGTTACCCAGGTCCCGACCAGCCGACGGGTAAGCTGCTCATCCCTCGTCGCCGACGGTTGATCGCAGCCCGCGAGGACGCCAGCCATGACAACCGCAACCGGCAACAAGCCCCGAAACGGGCCGGGAAAGGCGCCGTCACGCCGCATCTTTGTCTTGCTTGCGCCGGATCAGCGGAGCTCGTTTCCCTTCAACCACGGCGCGATTCACCACGACGTCGGCGATGTCCTCCCGGCTCGGGACCTCGTACATCACGTCGAGCATGATCTTCTCGAACATCGAACGCAAAGCTCGTGCGCCCGTGCCTTTGCTGGCTGCCACCTGAGCCAACGCGCGCAAGGCGTCTTTTGTGACCACGAGATTCACGTTCTCCATCGCCAGAAGCTTGTTGTACTGCTTGACCATCGCGTTGCGAGTGTCGGTCAGAATCAGCATCAACTCATCTTCCGTCAGCGTGTCGAGTGCGGTCACGATCGGCAAGCGCCCGATGAACTCGGGGATCATCCCAAAGGAAATCAAATCTTCAGGTTCGGTACACCGCAATGCCTCCTGGCCCGAAAGCGACTGCGACTGAGTCTCGCCCACCTGGAAGCCGAGGACTTTGTTGCCCAACCGGCGTTGGATCAGCTTCTCGAGGCCGACAAACGCACCGCCGCAGATGAACAGGATTTTCTCCGTATTCACCTGGATGTATTCCTGGTGGGGGTGTTTGCGGCCGCCTTGCGGCGGAACGTTGCAACTGCTGCCCTCCAGAATTTTCAGCAACGCCTGCTGGACCCCCTCCCCGGACACGTCCCGGGTGATGCTCACGTTGTCCGTCTTGCGACCGATCTTATCGATTTCGTCGATGTAAACGATCCCGATCTCGGCCCGTTTGACGTCGTAATCCGCATTCTGCAACAATCGCAAAATGATGTTTTCGACGTCTTCGCCGACGTAACCGGCTTCCGTTAACGTCGTGGCATCCGCGATGCAAAAAGGCACGTCGAGGATACGGGCCAAGGTGCGGGCGAGCAACGTCTTGCCCGACCCGGTCGGGCCGATCAGCAGGATGTTGCTCTTTTCAATCTCAACGTCGCTGTAGGGATCGAGCGCCAGATCCTTGCCGGGGTTAACCTGCAGGATGCGCTTGTAATGGTTATGAACCGCCACCGCCAGGACTTTTTTGGCGTTCTCCTGTCCGACCACAAACTGGTCCAACTGCCGCCGAATTTCGACCGGCTTGGGAACCCGGAGCGCCGCCGTCTGCCGGCGCGCGTCTTCACTCAGTTCCTTATCGAGGATGCCTTTGCAGACGTTTATACAGTTGTCGCAGATATAAACGCCCGGTCCGGCTATCAGTTTACGAACCTCCGCATGGCTTTTCCCACAGAAGGAGCACATGGTGAGGTTGGAAGCGCGGGCCATGATAATCTAATCTCTAATCGCTCGAAGGGGTGATCAGGCGGGCAGAATGCTGTCGCCGTTTACGGGAAGGGCTTGCGCGGGCACGTCTTTGCGGGACCGGACCACCTCGTCGACCAATCCGTAGACCTTAGCCTCTTCGGCCGACATCCAGTAATCGCGGTCTGAGTCATGCGCCACCTGCTCTTCGGTTTTGCCGCTGTGATTGGCCAGGATGTGGATCAGGCGCCGTTTCATTTTGAACATCCATTCGACGGTGCGTTCGACATCGCTTGCCGTGCCCTGGGCACCGCCTGAAACCTGGTGGATCATGACGTCCGAATTCGGCAGCGCGTAACGTTTGCCCCGGCTGCCGGCCGCCAGCAGAACGGCGGCCATGCTCGCGGCGATGCCCACGCAGTAGGTCGCAACGTCACAGGTCACAAACTGCATCGTGTCATAAATCGCCAGACCCGCCGTCACCGAACCACCGGGAGAATTGATGTAAAGGTTGATGTCGCGTTTGGGATCTTCCATTTGCAGGAAGAGCATCTGCGCCACCACCAGATTGGCGACGTGGTCGTCGATCGCCGTACCGATGAACACGATGCGGTCCTTCAGAAGCCGGCTGTAAATGTCGTAACTGCGCTCGCCCCGGCCAGTCTGTTCGATGACCATGGGAACGAGCAGATTTTGCGCGTAATATTTTGGATCAGCCATTAAATCAACACCTCAGAATCAGCTGTTCGCGACCCCTTCGGAACTGGTTTCGATGTTAGCATTCGAGGTTAGGAAATCAAGAACCTTACCGATCAGGATCTCCTCGCGGATCTGGGGAACCGCCCCCTGGGATTCCAGTTCAGAAAGCGTCTTCTCATAGGTTGTGCGGTACTGGGCGGCGAGCGCCTCGATCCTCGCCCTCAGGTCTTGCGGGCTGACCTCGATCCCTTCGTTCTCAGCAATCCGTAACAGGATGAAATTGGCCTTCAGGCGATCCCGGGCGCTGCGAGATGCCGTGTTGACGATGTCTTTTTGGTTCTCGCGCAGGGTTTCCTCCGAGATGCCGCGCTTTTGGTGCTGCTGTACGATTTCCGACATGATCCGGCGGGTCTCGTCCTTGACGTACGACTGCGGAAGCTCGCATTCGACGTTTTTGACCAGGTAATCGATGACCCTGTTACGCTTAAGGTTCTCGATGGAGGCACTCTTTTCGGACTGCAACTGGGCCCGAACCAACTTGCGCAACCGGTCCAGATCGAACCCGTGCACGATCTGGTTGGCGAAGGCGTCGTCGAGTTCCGGCAGGTTCATCCGCTTGATCGCCTTAACGGTGACCTTGAAATGAAGGGTCCGGTTGGCCAGCGCCTCCGTCGGAAAAGTCTCCGGCGCCGTAACGTCGAACTCGCGGGTTTCGTTCACCCGCAGGCCGACCACCTCTGGGGCGAACCCGGGCACGAGCGTATCCTCTTCAAGCTTCAGCCAGAAATCCAGACCGCCGGCCAGCCGTTTGGAGGCAGCCGGCACAGCCTCGAGCAGCGGCAGGCCGTCGACGGTAGTTTCATAGTCCAGCACCACGAAATCCTCCATCTCGATGGCCCGGTCTTCAATGTCGGAAAAACTTGCCTGGCGCTCGCGCAGCCGCTCCAGGGCCTGGTCGATTTCCTCCTCCATGAGCTCCTCCGGCGGCACGGACACCGGGATCCCTTTGTACTCCGGCAGTTCAAACTCGGGGGCGGTAATCAACGTTGCCGTGAAACGCATCGTTTGATCCGGCGCAAACTCGACGTCTTCAACTTCAGAAACGGAGAGGACCTTGAGCCCTTTTTCCCGGATTGCTTCGCGAGTTCCTTCGTTGAGCAGTTTACGGGTAAGCTCGTCCTGGATTTCCTTCCGGAATTTGGCTTCGACCACGTTCTGGGGCGCTTTGCCGGGGCGGAATCCGGGGATCCGCGCGGCCTGGCGAAACTTTCGCACCACCTCGCTCCACTCTTTCTTGACCCGGTCGGAGGGCAGCTCAATCCGGAGTGAGGCAAGACAATTTGGCAGGTTCTCAACTTCGACATTCATTGGAAACGCTTTAGGTGCCGCAACCGTCCGCGCCGGGTTAACGGCCCGCTCTGGCTCCTCAAAAAAGCTGCGCCGGCGGCATGCCTGGCTTCTCGGGTCGCCGGGCTGCCCAGCCTGGCGACTTGCTCGCGAGGCCGATCGTCACAGCACCATAAGGGTGCAAAAAGTAGTGCCGAACATTCGCACGCGCAAATGCGACTTGCGTCCGGGGTCACCGCGTCTGCCGCACGCGGCCGGCGAATGACGATTCCAACCGCAAACCAAGCGCATTTTTTCGACTCGTCCAAGGTGACTTCTTCCGATTAACTGGTATACCAAAGGGCTGGAGGTCAGGAGTTTTGAATCGAAAAGCAGTCGAATTATTGCGTTCTGCAACGTTTATTTCAAAACTTGGCGCGCCCTCCATCCTGGACGGAATCGAGAAAATGCTTGCCGCGGTGGCCGGCAATCCTGCGGTGCTGGATTTGAACAGCTTCCGCCGGGCGGTGCTCGAGCGCCAGAAAATGAATCCTCCATTCGCACCGAGCGGCGTCGCCTTTCCGCACGCCCGCACGGATGCGGTGCAGGCGCTGGTGGTCGGGGTCGCAACCCTGGCCTCTCCCCTGCCGGCGGACGCGATCAACATCCGGTTGATGTTTTTGATCGGCATACCCAAAACCGCCACCCAGGAATACCTGGAGCTGATGTCGTTCCTGACCCGTAACCTGCGGACGCCCAGCGCGGTCGAAGAGCTATGCCGGATCACCGATAAGGATCAATTCCTGGGTGCGCTGGCGGCGAGCTGACCGGGATCGTATGGGTGCCACCAGAGCCAGCCGGGCCGGCCTCGCCCTGTCTCCCCGGTTGCGCGCGCTGCTGCGCCTGAAACTCTGGGTCGTCGAGCACCTTCGTCCCAGCGAACGCCAGGTTACGCTGCTCTGGGCGGTGTTTATCGGGCTGGCCGGCGCCCTGACCTCAGACGGGTTTCGCAAGGCCGCCGACCTCGTAACGGAGTTTCTGACGGGTTCAACGCATTCGTCGATCCAGACGTTCGGCCGCCTGCCCTGGTGGCAACGGTTGCTGGTCCCTGCGTTCGGGGGTTTGCTTGCCGGCACAACTTTGTGGATCGGGAACCGGCTCCTGGCTTCGATCCGGCAGAAATCCACGACCGACTACATGGAAGCCGTAGTGATCGGCAACGGGCGCATCTCCGCGAGCGCCACCCTGGTGAAGACGTTGTCCGCACTTTTTTCGATCAGCAGCGGAGCGTCAATCGGGCGTGAGGGGCCTCTGGTGCAGCTATCAACGCTCATCGCTTCGGTGATCGGCCAGTCGCGGCAGTTCCCCGTGCCACGGCGCCGCCAACTGGTGGCCTGCGGGGCCGCGGCCGGGATTGCCAGCGCGTACAACGCGCCGATTGCCGGTGCGTTCTTCGTCTCGGAAATCGTGCTTGGTACCGTGGTGGTCGATTCGCTCGGACCCCTCATCCTGGCCTCGGTCGTCGCGACGTTTACGACCCGCGCCATCCATGGCAACGCCGCGCTCTACCAGTCGGCCGACCTCGACCTGCACACGCGTTGGGAGGCCCTGCCCCTGACGCTGATGGGGATCATACTCGGCTTCCTTGCCCCGGTTTACCTGCGAATTTTGCGCAAGACGGAACGCCTTTTTACCAGGTTTACCGTGCCGGTGGCCGTGAAAATGGCGCTAAGCGGGGCCGCGGTTGGCGTGATCGCCGTCTTCTTTCCAGATGTGTGCGGCAACGGCCAGAACCTTATCCGCTCCCTTTTTCACCAAAACTGGCTTTGGGACACTGTCCTGACGCTGGTTCTCGCCAAGCTGGCGGCCACGCTCATCACCTTCGGCTCCGGCGCGGTAGGCGGCGTCTTTACCCCGACCCTTTTTATCGGCGCGGCGGCCGGAGTGCTTTACGGCCAGACGGTCCTCTATCTGGCGCCCCAGCTTCAGCCTGACCCGACAATCTACGGGTTGGTCGGAATGGGCGCGTTTCTGGCCGCGACCACCGGTGCCCCATTAATGGCGATTCTCATGGTCTTTGAACTGACCCTGAGTTACGGGATTGTACCATTTCTGATGGTCGCCTGCGTGCTCGGTTACTACTGCAGCAGCATCTTCGAACGCCGGTTTCTGTATGGCGAATCCCTGGAGCGAAAAGGTGCGGCCTTCTTCAGCCGGCAACTGGCGGACCTTAACCTCCTCGACCTGATCCGCAAGGATCCGATCACCCTGGGCAAGAGCGCTTCCTTCGCCGAGGTCGCACGGACCTTCGTGCAACACCGGTTCCAGCACGTTTACATCGTGGATGAAGACCGGCGCCTGCTGGGAGCCGTCTCCCTTCACGATGTGAAAACTTTCCTCGATCGGCCCGAGCTCGAGACGGTCGTGATTGCTGCCGACATCATGGTCGAAGATTTTCCACGCATCTTTCCGGACCAGGGCCTGAGTGAAACGCTGCAGAAATTCGCCGATACCCAATCTGAGCGTCTGCCGGTGGTCGACAGTCTGCACTCCCAACGCCTGATCGGCAGCGTGTCGAAGACCGACATCATCCTGCACCTGGCAGGCGACTCAACAAAGAAAATGCCACAAATGACGACGGTAACGGGTGGCGAGTAACGAGTAACGAGTAACGAGTAACGAGTAACGAGTAACGAGTAACGGGTAACGAGTAATGAGTAGCGGGTGTCGGGTGTCGGTCACACGGCGGGCACGACGTAAGAATCACACGGCGCCACGGCGGAACACGGCGACCACGGCGGGAAGAAGGGGAGAGAGTTCGGGGTTCGGCGTTCGGAGCGGCAGAGAATGCCACAGATGAAGAAGCGCCGCTGCCGTCACCTTAATCTGTGTCAATCTGTGTAATCTGTGGATG
>JAFBAP010000156.1 GCA_019247695.1 Verrucomicrobiota bacterium
CACGGCGACCACGGCGGGAAGACGGGAAAGAGTTCGGGACGGAAGAGAATGCCGCAAATGCTGCAAGCGGAAAAATGCCACAAATGGAAGCGGGGAGTGTCGGGTGCCGAGTTCGGAGTGGCATCGTGGGGGGTGGGTGCGAGTGTCAGCCTTAGAGTTGCCGCCAAGTCCTCTTAATCTGTGTAAATCTGTGTAATCTGTGGACCTCTTCTCTGTTCCGCCTTTATCTGCGTTTATCTGCGTGTTCTGCGGATGATCCTTTCGGTGTTCTCTGTGGATGCGCCGTGTTCGCCGTGTGAGCTACTCGGGGCGGCAGCTTTCCCGGACCCACTCCAGGTAAGCCGGGTTACCCTCCGCGATCGGCGTGGCCACGATCTCCGGAACTTCGTAGGGGTGAGCATCCAGAATGCACTGCCGGACGGCCGCAAGATTCTCCTCGGTCGTCTTGAAAAGCACGAGGACTTCGTCGGCGGTCTCGACCGCCCCTTTCCAGCGGTAGATCGACCGCACACCCGGCACAAGGTTACCGCACGCGGCCAGCCGCCGCTCTACGGCTGAGCGGACGCCGGCTTCCGCCGTCACTCGGTCGGGGAAGGTGACGTAAAGCAAAAAGACGCGCTCGCCCATCCGACGGCTTGGATCAATCTGATTACCGCAGAAAACGTTCGAGGTTTTCGTCCTCCCAGCGCCGGGCCCGGTGAAAACAATGGAACAACCGTTCCCGCCGGTAAAACTCCTCGGTGTGCACCTTGCGGCGGCCCATCTCGTCAATTTCCTCCGGCACGACCGCGTGCAGCATCTCGTGGTAAATCACGTATTCGAGAAACCAGGTCGGAACAAAAGGTGCATCCAAAAGGGGGTGGATCCGGATGATTTTATCCTCTTCCTGGATCGTTCCGAAGACGAAATATTCCTTGGGCGGCAACTTTCGACGACGGCCCCAGGTAATGTTGTACCCCTTCAACGCGTCATCAAAGTACTCAGAGTTTACCTTATCGAATAACGCTTTCAGGTCGAAATACTCGCCTTCATGGGAAAACTCGAGACAACGTTGAAGGGGAAATTTCTTGGCCGAAATTTTTCTCTTTCGCTTTCCCATAAGAGAAGTGGTCTAAGTCTAAGACGCAAACGCCCCACCGCAACCGTAAAACGGCGGGACAAAGGAAAAGAGTTGACGGCCGGAGTTGCGACATTATGGCGCAATCGCCCGCGGGTTGAACCTGGTTTAAGAAGCGTCATCCCGCCCCGGGCAGACAAGCGTGCCAGGACGGCGCTTTGGGCTGCCGGATCGATCGGGGCTGGAGACTGCCGCGACGCCTTATGCGCCCGCATCGGCCTCATCGGCCGCCGCAGCCGCCTCTTCATCCTTTTGGCTGACCACGGGCGCGATATCCTGAAGGCGTTCACCCTCGATCAGGTTGATCAGCTTGACCCCCATGGTGTTACGGCCGGCTTCACGGATTTCGCCGACGCCGATTCGGACCATCTGGCCACCGGTGGTGATCAGCATGATCTCGTCGTCATCATGCACTGTAAGGGCGCCGATAACATCCCCGGTCCGGTCGCCGGTTTTCATCGTGATGATGCCTTTGCCGCCCCGGCTCTGCCGGCGGTACTCATCGAAGCCGGTCCGTTTGCCGATTCCGTTGGCGCCCGCCACCAGCAGGGTTGCGTCCTGCACGGCTTTGGCGATACCGACCACCTCATCATCTTCGTCCGGCCGGATGCCCCAGACGCCGACGGCATTACGGCCCATATCGCGTGCGTCTTCCTCGTGGAACCGGATGCTCATGCCGTGTTTGGTGATCAGCACGACCTCGTTGGAACCGTCGGTCAGCAGCGCATCGATCAGTTCATCGCCTTCCTCGACCTGGATAGCGATGATGCCGCCTTTGCGCACGTTGGCAAAATCGGCCAGGTTCGTCTTTTTGACGATGCCCTTGCGCGTTGCGAACATGACGTGCAGCCCGGGATCCCAGGTCGCCCGTTCGGTGTCGCCGTTTTCACCTTTTGCCTCGATGCGCAGGGTCGCCGCGATCTTTTCGTCGGCACGCAACTCAAGCAGGTTGGCGATGGCCCGGCCTTTTGACCCTCGGGACCCTTCAGGGATCTCGTACACCTTTTCGACGTAACAACGGCCGCTCTGGGTGAAAAACATGAGCGAATCATGCGTGCTGGCTGAGAACAGGTGTTCAACGAAGTCACCTTGTTCCCCTTCCATCTGGGCATCCCGGGTACCCATGCCGATCACACCCCGGCCGCCGCGCCGCTGCGAACGGAACTCGCTGACGGCGGTGCGTTTGATATACCCGCCGTGGGTGATGGTGATGATACAGCCCTCGTTGACGATAAGGTCTTCGATCGCAATTTCGCCCTCGTCAGGGATGATCTGCGTCACGCGCTCGGACCCGTACTTCTGCTGGATCCTGCGTAATTCATCCTTGATGATCGCCATTACCCGGTCGGCGCGTTGCAGGATGTCGAGCAGGTCATCGATTTTGGCCAGGAGATCGCCGTACTCGCCGATGATCTTTTCGCGCTCGAGTCCCGTCAGTTGGTAAAGGCGCAATTCAAGGATCTGATCGGCTTGAAGCGGGCTGAAAAGGTAAAGGCCGTCGACCAGGCGGGCTTCACTCCGGATACGGATGCCGATTTGTTCGACTTGCGTCCGGCTGAATTCGTAGGCCAGCAACTTGACTTTGGCTTCCTCCCGGCTGGCCGAGCTCCGGATGATCTCAATGAAATCGTCGAGGTTGGCCAGCGCGATGAGGTACGCTTCAAGGGTTTCCGCGCGCTGTTCGGCATGCCTGAGCAGGTAACGGGTCCGCCGCAGAATCACGTCGCGCCGGTGCTCCACGTAGCACTGCAGCGCCTCCTTCAACGACAGCAGCTTCGGGCGCCCGTGATCGATCGCCAGCATGTTCACGGCGAAGGAACTCTCCATCGGCGTGTACTTGTACAGGTTGTTCAGGACAACCCGGGCGTTTGCGTCCCGTTTCAGTTCCAGTTCGATCCGGGTGTGCTCGTCCGAAAGGTCACGGACGTCACTGAGGTCGGTAATCACCTTCTCCTGGATCAGCGCTGCAATCCGTTTGATCAGTTCCGCCCGGTTGACGTTGAAGGGGATCTCGGTAATCAGGATCTGTTCGCGGCCGCTTGGGGTCTCTTCAATGACCGCTTTACCGCGCACTTTGAGGCTGCCGCGGCCCAGTTCGGCGTATTGCCGGATACCGGCGGTCCCATGAATGGTGCAACCCGTGGGAAAATCGGGGCCTTTGATGTGCTGCAGCAGTTCTGCAACCGTGATGTCCGGGTTGTCGATCAGCGCGCAGACGCCCTCAACCACCTCGCTCAGGTTATGCGGCGGGATGTTGGTCGCCATTCCCACCGCGATCCCGGTGCCGCCATTTACGAGCAGGTTCGGAAACGCGGCCGGAAATACCACCGGTTCCTGGCTGGTTTCGTCGTAATTGGGTACGAAATCGACGGTGTCCTTGTCCATGTCCTCCATGAGGACGGAGCCAAGGTGGGTCAAACGGGCTTCGGTGTACCGCATCGACGCCGGCGGGTCACCGTCCATGGAGCCGAAATTGCCCTGGCCTTCAATCAGGGTCTCGCGCATGGCCCAGGGTTGGGCCATGTGCACCAGGGTCGGGTAAATGGCCATGTCGCCGTGCGGATGGTAGTTACCCATCGTTTCGCCGACGATCTTGGCGCACTTGATGTGCTTTCGATTCGGGAGCACCCCGAGATCGTTCATGGCGTACAGGATGCGCCGCTGGGACGGTTTTAAGCCGTCGCGGACGTCAGGCAAGGCCCGCGAGATGATGACCGACATCGAGTAGTCGAGGAACGACTTCGACATCTCCTCGGCCACGTTTACCGGCTCGACCTTTTCGCTAGGGTGTAAAGGCATTGATTTTCGTCAAACATCGAGGTTGCGCACGTTCAGTGCGTTGTCCTCAATAAAGGCTCGTCGCGGCTCGACCACGTCACCCATGAGGATGGTGAACATCTTGTCGGCCTCGACCGCATTGTTCTCGTTGAGATCGACCCGCAGCAGCTTCCGGTGGGCAGGGTCCATGGTGGTCGCGAAAAGTTCTTTCGCGTTCATTTCGCCCAATCCCTTGAACCGCTTGATCTGTACCCCGCGGCGGCCGATCTCTTTCACGCTGTTCAGGATCTGCGGGATGGAAAATAACGAGGTCAGGGCAGCCCGGTCGTCCTCGCCTTCGATCAACTCGAAGATCGGCTGATCGCTGGCCGAGTAGTGCTCGACCCGCAAGCCGCGATGGTCCAGTTCATGGATGATCTTCAGAATCGCATTCGATTCATGGAGCTCCACCCGACGAGCGCGCCGGCGGAGGTGAGGGGAAAGCGATCCGTTGTCGCCGGCCTGCCCGTTACGAGCCGAAGGCTGCCCGTTGGTTTCACCCGCGTCGGTCGCAGCAGCGGCACCGGCACCGTCGCCGTCGGCCACAGTTGCTTCCTCGCCGTCCAGTTCCGGAGCGATTTCCGCTTCGTATAGATTAAGGTCGGGGTTCTGGTTCGAAAATTCCTTCAGGGCCGATTCGTCATGAAAGTAGCGGACGTACTCGGTGTTACCCTCGCGGACCTTGACCATGTAATGCGGCAAGTCGCCCGTCGCCGGGTCCCGGTGCCGCAGGTAATCCTCAAAATCGCCCCCGTGCTTCCGGACGGCCTCGCTTAACTTGGCCAGCTTTTCCAGCCGGTCGAGAATCTCGATCAGCTGTTCCCGCGAAAATTCCTTTCCGTCACTGAGATTCCGCAGGCGCACCTCCTCGGCCCCCAGGGAAATCAGGATCTTGTTCAGCTGGGAATCGTCGTCGACGTATTCCTCGCGCTTCTTCCGCTTGATCTGGTACAAAGGCGGCTGGGCAATATAAATATGGCCACGCCGGACCAGCTCAGGCATTTGCCGGTAGAAAAACGTCAGCAACAGCGTCCGGATGTGTGACCCGTCGACGTCCGCATCGGTCATGATGATGATGCGGCCGTAACGCAGCCTGGCCAGGTTGAAAGACCCTTCCGCGTCGCCGTCCCCGATGCCGGTACCGATCGCGGTGATCATCGTCTGGATTTCCTGGTTCTGCAGGACTTTATCCAGGCGCGCCTTCTCCACGTTGAGCAGCTTGCCCCGGATCGGCAGAATGGCTTGAAACCGGCGGTCGCGTCCTTGCTTGGCTGAACCGCCGGCGGAATCTCCTTCCACGATGTAAAGTTCCGTCCTGGTCGCGTCGCGCTCGGAACAGTCGGCCAGTTTGCCCGGCAGACCGCCCCCGGTCAGGGCCGTTTTGCGCACCGCTTCGCGCGCCTTCCGGGCCGCTTCACGCGCCCGGGCCGCCATCAGGCATTTCTCAATGATCTTTTTGGCGATGCCCGGGTTTTCTTCACAGAACCGGCTCAGCCCTTCGTAGGTCACCGATTGGACCGCCGGCTTTATTTCGTTGTTGACGAGCTTGCCTTTGGTCTGGGAGCTGAAACGCGGGTTGGTCAGCTTCACGCTCAGCACGCAAACCAGCCCTTCACGCAGATCGTCGCCCGTCAGGTCCGGATCTTTATCTTTCAGAAGGTTGTTGGCGCGCGCATAATTCTTGATCGCACTGGTCAACCCCGTTTTGAGCCCTTCCAGGTGCATGCCGCCGTCCGCATTCGGAATGGAGTTGGCGAAGCACTGGATTTGCTCGGAATAGGCGTCCGTGTACTGGAGCACCACGTCGACGTAGCTGAGTTCGACCTGATCATCCATCGGCAGTTCACGCATCCCGCTGATCACGATCGGGTCGGGGTGGATGAGTTGCTTGTTCTCACCGAGCGCCTTGACGTACTGCCGGATGCCGTCCTTGTAACAGAACGACTCTTTGCGGACCGGATCCGCCCGCTCATCCGTCAATACGATCTCCAGGCCGCGATTCAGGAAGGCAAGTTCCCGCATGCGGTTGGCCAGGATCTCAAACTTGAACTCGGTCGTGATCGTGAAAATCACCGGATCAGGCAGAAAGGTAATCAGCGTGCCGCTGATCCGCTTATTCTGCACCTCGCCGATGACCTCAAGTTTGCGGGTGGTTTTACCCTGGGAAAAAGCGATGTGATAAACTTTGCCGTCCCGCGTGACCTCAGCCTTGAACCACTCGGAGAGCGCGTTGACGCACTTGGCGCCGACGCCGTGTAAACCACCGGAGAATTTATAAGCGCCCTGGCCGAATTTACCCCCGGCGTGCAGGTTGGTCAGCACCAGTTCGATGGCCGGCATGTGGAATTTCGGATGCATTTCCACCGGGATGCCCCGGCCGTTATCCCGGATCGAAACGGAACCGTCGATATGGATCGTGACTTCAATGCGGCTGCAGAAACCGGCAAGGTGCTCGTCAATCGAGTTGTCCAGAACTTCGAAAACGCAGTGGTGCAACCCCCGTTCGTCCGGGTCGCCGATGTACATCCCTGGGCGTTTCCGGACCGCCTCTAACCCTTCAAGTTTATCAATTTGTGCTGCGCCGTAATTCGAAATATCAGACATATTCAAGACAGGGCCTGAGAAACAGGCCTGCATGCTACCGCGTTAAGGGAAGAAAAATATCCCGAAAAACCGTACTTTGCAAGTGCGGACCTGGGCAGCAGTTGAGGATGTTGATTAAGCGCACCCCAATATGTTGGGGTTCGAATCTTTTGCAAACCCTAAATACGCGCTCCAGCGTGACCCTGGCCAGGGCTCGCAATCCGCGCTAAGGTGGTGCCCATGAAAACCTATGACTTTGCCGTCATCGGTGGCGGGAGCGCCGGGTACGCCGCGGCCGCGATTGCCTGGCGACTCGGCCTGAAGACTTGCTGCATTGAGGGGGGTAAAGACGTGGGTGGCCTTTGCATCCTGCGCGGTTGCATGCCGAGCAAAACCTTCATCGAATCGGCCAACCGGTTTGTGACGTTGCGGCGCGCGCAGGATTACGGGCTACGCACCGGCAAGATCGGATTTGAGCCGGGCGAAATCCTGGCCCGTAAACGCCGGTTGGTCGGTGAGTTCGCGGGGTACCGCGCCCATCAGCTTCGCGCCGGCCGGTTCAAGCTCCTGCGCGGGCGGGCCCGTTTCCTGGATGCCAACCGCATCGAGGTCCAGCACCTTGACTCGGCGGGAGAACCGGTGCCGGAAACGAGCCAGGTTTTTGCGAAGACCATCCTGATTTCAACCGGATCGGTCATCGATGTGATTGATCTGCCGGGACTGGCCGAAGCCGGTTTTCTGACGAGCGATTCCGTTCTGGAGTCCGCGCGCATGCCTGCATCGGTGGTGGTGCTCGGCGGGGGCGCGATTGCGCTTGAATTGGCGCACTACTACGAAGCGTTTGGCAGCAAGGTCACCATCATTCAACGCAGCCCTCAAGTTCTGAAAGAGGCGGATGCTGATGTGGCCGCGGCGTTGGTCCACGCGTATCGCCAGCGCGGCATGGAAATCTTTTGCGGCACCCGGCTTCTGAAGGTTACGCCCGGTTCGCCGCGCCAGGTTCATTTCGAATACAAAGACCGGACGCACATCGCCGAAGGCGAAGAAATCCTTTACGCGCTCGGCCGTAACCCGGCTGTTGACGGCTTGGAACTCGAGCATGCACGCATTGAGCAGAGCCGCAACGGCGCCGTCCGGGTGACCTCGACGATGCAGACGTCGCAGCCGCACATCTTCGCAGCGGGAGATGTGACGGGTACGTTCGAGATCGTCCACGTTGCAATCGAACAGGGAGTGCTTGCCGCTCAGAACGCTGCACGGCTCCTCCGCAACGAGGCGTTGCATGCGATCGATTACCGGCTTCAGCTGTTCGTCATGTTCTCCGAACCGCAGGTGGCGTATGCCGGCCTGACCGAAAAGGCGGCTGCCGCTCAGGGCGTGCCTATCCGGACGGCCACCTACCCGTTCGCGGACCACGGCAAGGCGCTCATCCGCGGCGAGCCGGAAGGGTTCGTCAAACTCGTGTGCCATGGGGCGACCGGTGAAATCCTCGGAGGTGCCGTGGTCGGGCCCGAGGCGTCGGAGCTCATCCATGAGATCGTGGTAGCGATGTACTTCCGGGCCACCGTCATGCAGCTGGCCGTGATCCCGCACTACCACCCTACTTTAAGCGAGATCTGGACGTACCCGGCTGAGGAGTTGGCTGCCGTCGCCGGCCGGTAGCCTCTCCCGTTACGCAACTAAATGCGAACCGCGGGGAGATATCGTTGACTTGTCTATTTCACCCCGACATAGTTGCGCTCGTGCTCCGGAAGTTCATCCCCCAAAAGCCAGACCACCCAACCTCAGTTGAAGGCCCTGGACCCGGAGAACCTGTGCCTCCGGAGGCCGTGGAAGTCCCAACTGTAACTAAACAAGAATCCGTTATGGCAGATAATGCACACTCCAAGAATCACCTGGCAAACGATGTCGAGATCAAAGGGTCTATCAAGTTTGCGAACGAGTTTACGTTTGATGGCCGCATCGAAGGCGAGATCTCGTCCAGTGACGGGGTTCTTACAGTGGGCGAGCACGGTGATGTGAACGGCGAAGTGAAAGCAAAATCGGTGATCGTGATGGGCAAGGTGCATGGCAATATCACCGTTCAGGAGCGTTGCGAACTTCGTTCCCGATCCCAGTTGATCGGTGATCTGAAAGCCGCCCGCCTCATCATCGAAGAAGGGGCCACCTTCGTCGGCAAATCAGAAGTTACCCCGAACAAGAATGCGCTCAAGGACCTGGCAGCTCATGGAGCCATTCAGGCCAAGGAAGAGCCGCCGAAAGTCGGTGCTGGCGTTGGCGCTCCCCGCTAAGGAGTTCTGAGTGGCTGCCAAAGGACGGGTAGAAGTTCAATGTCCTCACTGCGGTAACATTCAGCTCGAGCCCAGTCTTGCCAAATCGACCTATTGTCGCAAGTGCACCGGATACATCCAGATTGGCAAAAGTCCGAGGACGGGAGCCCCGCAGGCGGAGGCGCCCAAGCCGGTTTCCATTTTTCAGAAACTGGAAGGTGTCCTCGGGGGCCAACGAACGGTTATCGCCCACTGTTTCGAGTGCACGGGAAAACGCGAAGTTCCAAAAGGCGCTACCTCGACCATCTGTCCCCAGTGTGGTGCCTACATCGATCTGCAGGATTATAAGATCGTCGGCAACTTCAGCCGGTCCATCCGTACTCGCGGCCGGGTGTTCATCACGCATAAAGGTGACCTGAATAGTAATCGGGTCATCTGTGATTCTGCCGAGATCCAGGGACTCATGCGCGGGAGCCTCATCTGCAGCGGCGAGGTTAGGATCAGGCTGAAAGGCAAGATCAGCGGCGCGATCGAAGCCAAACTGCTTCTCATCGACCGCAAATCGGAGGTCGAGTTTGTGCGTCCGATCCGCGCCGGCACGGTTGATGTCGAGGGGATCGTGTCGGCACGCATCATTTCCGAGGGTACCGTCATCGTGCGGAAAGACGGACGCCTCACGGGTACGGTTTTCGCCCGCGGATTCAACGTCGAAGGGGGCGAATTCTTCGGCGAATTATCCATCGGCAACGTCGAAGCCGCGCAGGCCGACCTGGCTGCGGCCGCCAAGCAACCCCGCCGCCAGGGCGAACGTACCGATCCCGGGACCGGTTTCTCCCTCGCACCCGCATAAGCACGCATGACTTCGAAGATTTATCCCCGCAGCCCTTACGCAACGCTCGGCGGTTACGTTCACCTGCCCCGGTTCATCGACAAAGCGCGCCTGCATCGGCAGGGGTTGCTGCTGGGATATAATTACAAGACGTCCGGGTTTGATCGTCATCTCCTCGCTTTCCTTGGCGTTGCCGGTGAAGAGTTCGAAGCTGCGGTCGATAACCTCGGCTCAGATGATCAGGTCCTGGCCTGGCTGCGCAAAAAGGGCGTAAATCATACCCCTTCTGAAATTGAAGCCTGGAATCAAGCCATGATCGCCAAAGCGCCGGACAGCCCGGACAAACGGGAGCGATTCAGCCAGTTGCTGCGGCACGTCGGCGGATCTGAAAATTCCGGGGTACGGACCTATTTTGATCTGATCGATTTCGAGGAGCGCAGGATGGAATTCGAGGCGCGCCGGGCACAAGAGCGAGGATCCTGCTGAGGCCCTGAGGCGCGCCGTTTCGGGCCAGGGCTACTACGGCGCCAGGCTCGCCGCGGGCGAAGCGTCCGGTGACGGTGCGGAGGCTGCCGGTGAGGCGCTCGCCGCGGGCGCCGGAGATGCCGATGCAGACGCGGCGGCTTGCGGCGCCGGGGCCGGCGGTTGCGGGTTCAACTTTTCGTTCAACTCGCTTGCCGCCTGGCTCGCAACGGGGGTGACAAAACTTCCGGGATAATTCTGAACCACCTTTTCAAAGAGTTCACGCGCTTCCTTTAACTGGCCTTTGCCCCGGGTCAGGCGGGCCTGATGGAACAGCGCCAGCGGCGCCAGGTAAGAGGTGCCGAACCGCGTGACCACCTGGCCATAAGCCTGGAGAGCCCGGTCCGCACTCTTTTGGTTTTCGGCATTTTGCGCCAGCCCCATGTAGCCGTTCACCAACAGGGGATGGTCGTGATTGTCACGCAAAAAGGATTGGTAAGCGCTGTCCGATTCGGCGTACTTGCCGTCAGCCGCCAATTTGGCGGCAAGCCGCAGGTATGCATTGCCCGCTGCCGTCGAACCGGGGTAATGGCTGATCACAGACTGCCAATCGCCGTCGGCCTCGGCCGCGGCGAAAGCCGCCTCGGCGTTCTTCGTCTGGATCGCCCGATAACCTGCCACGATCCCGACAATCACCAACAGCAATGCGGCTGCCACCGACCCATAAACGATCTTCGTCCGGTGCAACGACCAGAAAACGATCGGATCAAACGATGAGGGTGCAGGTTCAACAACAGGGCGAATGGCCATAAGACACAACTTACTTCCTGATTAACCGCCAACTTCCGCCCGCGCTTCATCAGCCAAGGCCGTGCTAAGATAGCGCTCCCCGGTCGAACACGCGACCGTTACGATGAGTTTACCGCGGTTTTCCGGCCGTTTCGCCACTTCGATGGCGGCGTGCACGTTGGCCCCGGAACTGATGCCGGCAAGAATGCCCTCCTCCTTGGCCAGGCGCCGGGCCATCACAAAAGCGCTTTCGTTGCTCACCGTGATAACCTCGTCCACCTCCTTGAGGTCCAGGTTTTCAGGGATAAAACCGGCACCGGTCCCCTGGATCTTGTGCGGACCCGGCTTCAGGGGTTCGTGATGCAGCGTTTGCCGGATTACCGCTGAATCCTTCGGTTCGACCGCAATCGCCTGGAAAGCCGGTTTCCGTGCTTTGATCACCCTGGCCACACCTGTGATGGTTCCGCCCGTGCCCACCGCGGACACGAGGATGTCGGCCGCACCGGCCGTGTCGGCCCAGATCTCTTCGGCCGTGGTTTGCGCGTGAATGGCCGGGTTGGCCGGATTCTCAAACTGCTGCGGCATCCACGAGTTCGGCGTGGACCGCAATATGTCCTCCGCCCGCGCAATCGCACCCTTCATGCCCTCGGCTCCCGGCGTCAGGATAAGCTTGGCGCCGAGCATGGCCAGAAGCGTTCGCCGCTCCAGGCTCATCGTTTCCGGCATAGTCAGCACCAGCTTGTACCCTTTGGCGGCACAGACAAAGGCAAGGGCAATGCCGGTGTTTCCGCTCGTGGGCTCTACAATCGTGGTGTCGGGGTTGATGATGCCATCCCGCTCGGCGGCATCGATCATCGCCATGCCGATCCGGTCCTTCACGCTTCCGAGCGGATTAAAAAACTCGCATTTTAACGCGATGATGGCCTCCAGGCCTTGCGTAATTCGATTCAACCTGACGAGCGGGGTGCGGCCCACTGTCTCAATGATGTTGTTGTAAAATCTTCCGGGAGTGGCCATGGCGGGTCGGTGTCGGTGTATTAGTATCGTAGGAAGCCGTTGAGCAACGCAAGGGAGGGGTTACATACACGATAAACGTGCTTCCATTCAAGTCACAACAGGCGCACGTACCGCCTTCAAAGGCTTGCAGCACCCCTTTACCGTGTCCAATTTACGCTTCATGGCAACCCTTCTGAATGCAGAAACCGTGGCCCGGTTATTGGACGAGGTTCCGAACTGGCGCCTGGCCGGCGATGCCGTTGAGCGAACGGTCAAGTGCAAGGATTTTATGGCCGCCATCAGTTTTATAAACCAGGTGGCGGCCGAAGCTGAAGCGCTGAATCACCACCCGGACATCGATATCCGTTGGAACCAGGTCCGCCTGGTGCTTACCACGCACTCGGCCCAGGGATTGACGGACCTGGACTTTACGCTCGCCCGTAAGCTCGATGCGGCCGCAGAGCCCTTCACCCAGACGCCCGGATAAATGCCAGGAGCGGAAAAATGCCGCAAATGAAGAAGTGGCGGGTAACGGGTAACGGGTGTCGGGTGCCGGGTGGAAGACCACAAGCCGAAGTTGTACCCGGTAGAGAGCGCCGCGCGTCAGCCCAGTAAGAAATGCCGGGAAGGATTGGAGGCCCCGACGCCGTCCGCCCGTCCTTCAGCGCCGGTTATGGAATCACCGCCATGCGCACGCGCCGTCGACGTCACCCCTCAGCAGCATTTACTCGACGCGACACCCGACACCCGGCACCCGTTACCCGTTACCCGTTACCCGTTACCCGTTACCCGTTACCCGTTACCCGTTACCCGTTACCCGTTACCCGCCACCCCCTCATTTGTGGCATTTGCTCCTGGCATTTGATTTGCGCTCCGCTCATTTGGAGCGATCATTCCGTGGCAGGCGGTCGCTGCGGGAGCGTACGCTTTCCTGCAGAGGAAAGTCCGAACACCATAAGGCGGCATGCCGCCCGAAAGGGCGGGCAATTTCCGGCATAAGCCGGGAGATGACGGATAGTGTCACAGAAAAGATACCGCCCGGTTTGCCCGAGAGGGTGACCGGGTAAGGGTGAAAAGGCGGGGTAAGAGCCCACCGGCCCATCCGTGAGGATGGGCGCTTGAAAAACCCCTGCGGTGCAAGACAAAACAGAGGGTTGGGTTGCCTGCCCGCTCGGCTTTGCTGAGAACCCTCGGGTAATAGTCGCATCGGCTGGTGGCCGGTTCACCCCCCACCGCCGGCGCGCCGGAACGGGAAGCGTCCGGCGCGAGATAAATGACCGCCCCGGCGCCGGCGAGAGCTGGTGCCGGACAGAATTCGGCTTATGCCACGAACAAAGCCGCCGGGTATCCCCCCGGCGGCTTTGGCCGGGCGGCGCGCCAACCCGTGCAACCGAAAAAATTTGTGCTATTTTAACGGTCCTTCCGGGCGGCATGGGAGGTGCAGGACGTGCCAAAAATCCCTTGCGTGCCCTAGGAAAACCTATATAGTCCACGCTCCCCCGCTTCTGGCGAGACAGAGGTTTTTTGCGCCAGGGGGGTTTTTTAATCCCTTTACCCTGGGAGTAACCGGATAGATCCCGATGCCAACGATCAACCAGCTTGTAAGAAAAGGACGCAGAAAGATGACGGTGAAGTCGAAATCACCGGCTCTTGCCGACTGCCCGCAGCGGCGCGGCGTTTGCGTGCAGGTCATGACGCGAACGCCCAAGAAACCAAATTCCGCCTTGCGGAAAGTCGCCAAGGTCCGGTTGACGAACGGGTACGAGGTGATCGCCTACATCCCGGGCGAAGGACATAACCTTCAGGAACACTCCATCGTGCTGGTTCGTGGGGGACGGGTGAAGGATTTGCCGGGTGTCCGTTACCACATCGTGCGGGGAACCCTGGATGCCTTGGGGGTGGACGGCCGCCACCGCAGCCGTTCGAAGTACGGTGCAAAACGTCCGAAGGGGGGTGCGGCTGCTGAAGCCGCCGGGAAGGGCGGCAAACCGGCCGCCAAGGGAGGCAAAAAGTAAATTGTATGTCACGTCGTCGCAGAGTCATTCATAAGGAAGAAAAACTGGACGCCCGCTACGGCAGTCCGGTGGTGGCTCGCCTGATCGATACGGTCATGCGTGCCGGGAAAAAGTCTCTGGCTGAGCGAATCGTCTATCAAGCCATTGAGAAAAGCCGTGAAGGTTCCGACGCGGTGGATCCGCTGGATACTCTGCATAAGGCGCTCGATAACGCCAAACCGCGGCTGGAGGTCAAGTCCCGGCGCGTCGGCGGCGCCACGTACCAGGTGCCGGTCGAGGTTTCCTCAGACCGCCAGGTCTCACTCGCGATGCGTTGGCTGGTGACTTTCGCCAAAAATCGTCGCGGGACCATGACCGATAATTTGGCCGCCGAGATCAAGGACGCGGCGACAGGACAAGGGTCCGCGATCAAAAAGCGCGATGACACCCATAAGATGGCCCAGGCTAACCGTGCTTTTGCACATTTCCGTTGGTAATTCTCATGCCCTCAACCGTTTTAGAAAAGGCTTCGGCCATGACGAACCCAAACTCTCCGAACCGCGCCTATCCTCTGGAGCGTACGCGCAATATCGGTATCAGCGCGCACATTGACGCGGGTAAGACCACCCTGACGGAGCGGATCCTCTTTTACACCGGCATGATCCATCGGATCGGCGAGGTGCACGAAGGGACCACCACCACCGACTGGATGGAGCAGGAGCGCGAGCGCGGCATCACCATCACTTCCGCCGCAACCACCTGTTTCTGGAATCAGCGCAAAGAGGAAGGCGTCTTCAAGCTGTTCGACAGCCAGAAGATGCGCGTCAACATCATCGATACTCCCGGCCACGTCGACTTTACGGCCGAAGTCGAACGTTCGCTGCGCGTTCTGGATGGCGCCATCCTCGTGTTTGACAGCGTCGCCGGTGTCCAGCCCCAGACGGAAACCGTCTGGCGGCAGGCCAATAAGTACCGGGTCCCGCGCATTTGTTTTGTGAACAAGATGGACCGGGTCGGGGCCAACTTCGACAACGTGGTCAAAGAGATCCGGGAAAAACTCGGCGCCAACGCCGCGCCGGTCCTTATTCCGCTCGGCAGCGAGGATCGCCTTCGCGGGCAGCTCGACGTCATCAACAAAAAGGCGATCATCTATTCCGATAACGATGTCCTGGGTTCCACCTATGAAGTGAAGGACGTGCCGGCCGAGTACAAGGCGATGATCGACGAGGCGTACGATGACCTGGTCGAACAGGTTGCGAACCTGGATGACGAAGTCGGTACCATGTTCCTGGAAGAAAGACCGATCACGCCCAAGGACCTCAAAGCCGGCATTCGCCGGTTGACGATCGCCAACCAGTTTGTCCCGGTCGCAGGCGGCTCCGCATTTAAGAACAAAGGCGTTCAATACCTCGTTGATGCCGTCATCGATTACCTGCCGGGTCCGCTGGACATTCCGCCGGCCGCAGGTATCGACCCCGACTCGGAGGTCCCGAAAGAAGCCGTTACGGATGACAACGGTAGATTCTGCTCTTTGGCTTTCAAACTCTGGAGCGACCCGTTCGTCGGTAAACTGGTCTTCTTCCGGGTGTACTCCGGGAAACTCTCCAAAGGCGACACGGTTTACAACCCGCGTACCGGCAAGCGGGAGCGCATCAGCCGCCTGATCCAGATCCAGGCCGACAAACGCGAAGACATCGAGACTTGTTACTCGGGCGACATCGCGGCCATCGTAGGCATCAAGAACATCACCACGGGTGACACCCTGTGCGATGAGGATTTCCCGATCCTGCTTGAGCCGCCTTCGTTCCCTGATCCGGTCATCTCCATGGCGATCGAGCCGAAAACGAAGCTCGACCAGGAAAAGATGTCCAACGCCCTCCAGCGCCTCGCTGAGGAGGATCCGACGTTCCGGGTCTATACCAACGAGGATACCGGTCAGACCATCATCGCCGGGATGGGAGAGCTGCATCTGGAAATCATTCGTGACCGCATGCTGCGGGAATTCAAGGTTGACGCCAATGCGGGCAAGCCGCAGATCGCGTACCGGGAAACGATCACCAGGAACGCGGTCGGCGAAGGCAAACTCATCAAGCAATCCGGCGGTCGCGGCCAGTATGGTCACGTGGTCGTAAACGTGGTGCCGCAGGAGCGCGGCAAGGGCGTGTCGATTGACAACAAGATCGTCGGCGGCGTGATCCCGCGTGAGTACATCCCCGCGGTACGCAAAGGTATTGAAGAAGCCGTGCTCAACGGCGTGCTCGGCGGCTACCCGGTCATCGACCTGCACGTTGACATCGTGGACGGCTCGTACCACGACGTCGATTCGAACGAATTGGCGTTCAAGCTGGCGGCGATCTTCGCCATGAAGGATGCCTTCAGGAAGGGCACCTCGATCCTGCTCGAACCGATCATGAAGGTCGAGTGCGTCACCCCGGATGAATACCAGGGCGACATTATGGGTGACCTTAACCGGCGGCGCGGCCGTATCCTCAACATGGAGAACAAAGGCCTTGCGACCGTCGTGCACGCCGAGGTGCCGCTGGCGGAAATGTTCGGTTACGCGACCGCTATCCGGTCGCTCTCCAAAGGACGCGCATCATACTCGATGGAACCGTCGCACTTTGAACCGGTCCCGGCCCAAATCGTTGCGGCCGTCCTGGACCAGAAAGGAGCTTAAGACAAAATGGCTAACGGCCAGCGAATTCGTATCCGGCTTAAAGGTTTCGACTACCGGATGCTAGATCAGTCAGCGGTCGAAATCGTGGAGACGGCAAAACGAACCGGCGCCAAAGTCGCCGGCCCGATTCCGCTTCCTACCAAGATTGAAAAGTGGACCGTCAACCGGTCGCCCCACGTGGACAAAAAGTCGATGGACCAGTTCGAGATGCGCACTCACAAGCGCCTGCTCGACATCATTGAACCTACGGCGAAGACCGTCGACGAACTGCGCAAGCTGAACTTGCCGGCGGGCGTAGATATCGCCATCAAAATCTAATCGGGTCAACGCGGATATGGCTATCGGATTGTTGGGAAAGAAAATCGGAATGACGCGCGTCTACGACGCCAACGGCAAAGCCACACCGGTGACGGTAATCGCGGCGGAGGCCAACGCGTTGATCCAGGTTAAAACCGAAGAAAAAAACGGCTATTCCGCCGTTCAGGTCGGTTACGACGCGCAGAAAGAGTCCCGCCTCACGAAGCCGGTGTTGGGACAATTTAAAAAGGCCGGGGTGGAACCCAAAAAGCTCATCCGTGAGTTGCGGTTGCCCGATGGCCAGGCGGTCCCTGCAGAGATCGATCTCTCCGTCAGCCAGTTTGAAGCCGGGCAGTTTGTCGATGTGATTGGCCGGTCGAAAGGAAAAGGCTTCCAGGGCGTCGTGAAGCGGCACCATTTCGCGGGCCAGCCGGCGGCGCACGGCTCAAAAATGCACCGCCGCAACGGTGCCATCGGCAACCGTTCGACTCCGGGCCGGGTCTGGAAAAACATGGGTATGCCCGGCCACATGGGCGACGAGCGCGTCACGGTCCAGAACCTCCGGATCGTCCAGGTCAGACCGGAAGATAACGTCATTCTCGTCTGCGGGGCCGTGCCGGGTGCAAACGGCAGCTACGTCGTGGTGCGGCCGGCCAAGAAGAAAACCGTCAACGGCCAGGCAGCCAAGTAACGACAATCACAAAGGAAGCAACGAGACATGAGCGCCACAGTGCTAACGGTTGAAGCGGCGAAACAGGCGAACATCGCGGTAATTGAGAATGCCAAGGGAACCCAGGCCGTTCACGACGTGGTGGTAGCCATGCAGGCAAACCGCCGCAGCGGTACCGCCAATACCAAAACCAAGGCCGAGGTTGCCTACTCAGGAAAGAAGCCCTGGCGTCAAAAGGGTACCGGGCGCGCCCGCGCCGGGTACACCTCCTCCCCGATCTGGACCGGCGGCGGCGTCGCGTTCGGCCCAAAACCGCGCGACTATTCCAAGAAGGTAACCAAAGGGGTGAAACGTCTGGCGTTTCGCAAGGCGCTCAGCGCCCGGATCGTGGCGGGCGATGTTCTCGTTACAGACGACTTTAAAGTCTCTGCGCCGAAGACGAAGGAGTTCCTGGCGTTGCTTCGCTCGCACACCGATGCACGCAAGGTGCTGCTGGTGCACACCCGTTTCGACCAAAACACCTTCCTGGCTGCCCGCAACGTCCAATTTATCCAACTCCAGAGTGCGGCTGACGTTAACACGGAGCAATTGCTCCGTTACCAAAAGATTATCGTTACCAACGAGGCCCTGGCCAAGTTGGCGGAAAGAGCGTCATCATGAACGAGCCGACCCAAATAATTCAAACGATCCGGCTGACTGAAAAGGCCACCCGCTTAGGCGAGAAGTACAACCAGTACGTCTTCCGCGTGGCGACGCGGGCAAACAAGTTCGAGATCAAAAACGCGATCGAGAAACTGTTTGGGAAAAAGGTTGTCCGGGTCAATACCGCCCAATACGCCGGCAAGAAAAAGCGCGACCGCCGGGCCGGGTTCGGCCGTCGTGCCCATTGGAAAAAGGCGATCGTCACGCTGGCGGAGGGTGAAAAGATCGACCTCGTTTAACGGAGATAACAGGTAATGGCACTCAAGACTTACAGGCCGCTCACGCCAGCGCAGCGTTTCAAGCAGACGCCCGATTTTTCGGAGATCACCAAGGATTATCCCGAAAAGTCGCTGGTGGAACCGCTGAAGCGAACCGGGGGCCGGAACAACCACGGCCGGGTGACTTCCCGCCACATCGGCGGCGGGCATAAACGCAAATACCGCATCATCGATTTCAAGCGCAAACTGCGGGGGGTGGAGGCCACCGTCGTGGCGATCGAATACGATCCGAACCGTTCGGCCCGCATTGCCTTGTTGAATTACGTGAGCGGCGAAAAGGCTTACATTCTTGCCCCCAACGGGCTGCAAGTCGGGGCCAAGGTCATCGCGGGCGACAACGTGGCGCCTGAGTTGGGCAACGCGCTTCCTCTGAAATCCATTCCCCTGGGATCCGTCATTCACAACATCGAGCTTACCCCGGGCCGCGGCGGCCAGATTGCCCGCAGCGCCGGACAGCAGGCGATCCTGAACAACCGCGAAGACGGGTACGCCCTCGTGCGCATGCCCTCCGGCGAGATTCGTCGCATTCACGAAAATTCCTATGCGACGATCGGCCAGGTCGGCAACACCGACCACATGAACGTGTCCAGCGGTAAAGCCGGCCGGACCCGGTGGCTGGGACGGCGCCCGCACGTACGCGGCATGGTCATGAACCCGGTCGACCACCCGATGGGCGGCGGACAGGGTAAAAGCAAGGGCGGCGGCGGTCGCCATCACCCGGTCAGCCCGTGGGGACAACTGGCCAAAGGCTTCAAAACCCGTCGTAAACACAAGCCGAGCGATGCGTTTATCGTCGAGCGGCGCAAGAGCAAGAGCAAAAGGAAATAAGCTATGGGTAGGTCATTGAAAAAAGGTCCTTTCGTCGAGCCCAAGCTCATTGAAAAGATCGAAAAGATAAACCAGGGCGGCCCGAAACGGCCCATCAAAACCTGGTCGCGGCGCTCGATGATTACGCCGGATTTTGTGGGCCATACCTTTCTGGTTCACAACGGCAAGATCTTCAATTCCGTTTTTGTCACCGAGAACATGGTGGGTCACAAGCTGGGTGAATTTTCGCTGACCCGTACGTTCAAGAAACACGGTGCCCATACGGCGAAGGTCACCAAGTAAGGAGCACGCATGCAGGTTACCTCCACTTACCGTTTCGCCCGGATCTCCGCGTTCAAAGCACGGGAGGTCACGCGTGAAATCCAGGGCCGCTCGGCGTCCGACGCGCTCGACGTGCTCGCTTTCAGCCCGAAAAAGGCCGCGCTCCTGGTCAGGAAAACGCTGAAGAGCGCGATCGCCAACGCGGAGAACAACGCTGATTTGCGGGTGGACAACCTGCTCGTCAAAGAGGCCGTCGTCGGCGAAGGGCCGACGTTCAAACGTTTTCGCCCGCGCGCCCGGGGCGGAGCCAGCCCGATCCGCAAGCGGACGAGTCATATCCGGATCGTGCTGACCGACGAACTCGCCGCCCAGGCGAGCGAACGAGCCGCCAAACGGGCCGCCCGCAGCGGTCACCGGGCCCGCCGCCCGGCGTCGGCCGCCGCTCGGCAGAACGGGCGGCCGGCCGCCACCGCCGCCGCGGTCCCGCAAAACGAGCAGCCCGCACCTCCCCCGGAGGAACCGGCTGAGCCCGCCTCGCCGGCGACGTCTCCCGAGGTGACTCCCGCCGCCGCCGAAGAGGCGTCACCTCCCGCCGCCGTCAGCGGAGGCCCGGCCGATTCCACCCCCACCCCCACCTCCAACCCCGGAGCCGAGGAGGCCAAGTAAATATGGGTCAAAAAGTTAACCCGATCGGGTTTCGTCTAGCAGTTAACCGAGACTGGCGTTCGCGCTGGTTTGCTTCCGCCAAGGAATTTCCCGAGTTCCTCCACACCGATCTTCGGATCCGCACCTTCGTGAAGCAGAAGTTGGCGCTCGCGGCGGTCTCGAAGGTCCTGATCGAGCGAGCCTGGAACAGTATCCGCGTCACGATCTTCACGGCCCGTCCCGGAATCGTGATCGGCCGGAAAGGCTCCGAGATCGAGAAAATGACTGAGGAGATCACCCGCATGTCGGGTGGTAAACAGGTCAAGATCGACATCCAGGAGATCAAAACGCCGGAGCTCGACGCCCAGTTGGTCGCCGAAAACGTCGCGCTGCAGATCGAGCGCCGGATTTCGTTCCGCCGCGCAATGAAGAAAGCGGTGCAGACCGCCCGCGACTTTGGAGCGCTCGGCATCCGCATCCGGTGTTCCGGGCGGTTGGGCGGCGCTGAGATTTCACGGGCCGAGTGGTACCGTGAAGGTAAAGTCCCGCTCCACACGCTTCGTACGCCGATCGATTACGGGTTTGCGGAAGCCAAGACCGTGTACGGCAAAATCGGGGTCAAATGCTGGATGTGCAAGCCGGCCGTCCAGCCGGAACGCGAGCCGCGCGAGGGCCGAGAGGGCCGCGACCGCCGTGATCGTGATCGGGACCGTGACCGGGATGGACGCGGCGAACGCCGCCAGGCACCGGGCCCCGGCCCGGGCGCAGCCCCGACCCCGGCCAATCCGGCCGCAGCCACCTGATGATTTAGGAGACTATTTGCCATGCCCCTGATGCCCAAAAGAGTGAAGTACCGCAAGACCCAGCGGGGCAGCCGCGCCGGTACCGCCACTCGCAACATTTCAATCGCCTTTGGCGAGTACGCCTTGCAGACCCTCGATCGCGCCTGGATCACGAACACGCAGATCGAGGCCGCCCGCGTGGCGCTTACCCGCAACATGAAGCGTAAAGGGAAGCTCTGGATCAAAATCTTCCCGGATAAGTCCGTCACCAAGCGCCCCCCTGAAACCCGGATGGGTAAGGGTAAAGGTAATCCGGAGTTCTGGGTGGCAACGGTCCGGCCCGGCAACATCCTTTTTGAACTCGACGGTGTGCCTGAATCGATCGCCCGCGAATCGCTCCGCCTGGCCGCCACTAAGCTGCCGGTGCGGACGCGCTTCCTGACCCGGCACCAGTCCGCCACCTGACAAGGTCAATCGAGGTCGCTTCCATGAAAATCAAAGAACTTCGCGAGCTGAGCAACGACGAGCTGATTGCCCGGCGTCAGGAATTGCGGCGCGAAACCTTCAACTTGCGTCTGCAACAGCAGACCGGGGCCCTGGAGAAACCAACCGTGCTCCGCGAAAACCGCCGCGAGGTTGCTCGCATCGAGACGATCCTGACCGAGCGAAAACGCCAAGCCCCCGCCTAAACTGAATTTTGACGCCGTTGTGAGCCGGCGTCTACCCGACTAATTCCTAAACTTAATGGCTGAAGAGACTGTCCATCCTGAAGGTACTGCCACGGCCACGCAACCGGCCGCCGCACCCGCGGCTGCCGCCGACGCGTCGCAGCAGTCTGAAGCTCCGAAGCGGCATCTTCGGAAGATTCGCGTCGGCGAGGTTGTGTCCAACAAAATGGACAAAACCATCGTCGTCGCCGTCGTCCGTCGAGTGCCGCACCCGAGATTCGGAAAAATTATCAAGCGAACCAAGAAATTCTACGCGCACGATGAGCAGAACCAGTGTGCAATCGGAGACTTGGTGCGCATCGAAGAGACTCGACCGCTCAGCCGGCTTAAACGCTGGCGGCTGATCGAGGTCCTCAAGCACTGAGGAGGGTTCGGCATACCATGATTCAAATTCGTTCCAGATTAGACGTCGCCGATAACACCGGCGCGCGGATGGCCACCATGATCGGTGTAATCGGCAAACCGACGCTCTACGCCTCGATCGGTGACGTCATCACTTGCAACGTCAAGGAAGCCGCGGCGAACGGCAGCGTGAAGAAGGGGGATGTCGTCCGCGCGGTGGTCGTACGGACCAAGCATCCCGTCCGGCGCGACGACGGTTCCTATTTGCGTTTCGACAACAACGCGATCGTCATCATCGACAAGGACCTGAATCCGAGGGGCACCCGTATCTTCGGGCCGGTCGCTCGTGAACTGCGCGAGAAGAACTTCATGAAGATCATCTCACTCGCCCCGGAGGTGCTATGAACCGCCAACGTTTCCACGTCAAAAAGGGCGACCAGGTCCAGGTGATCTCCGGCAACCACAAGGGTGCGACCGGCAAAATCCTGCAGGTCCTGACCAAAAAACAGCAGGTATTGGTCGAGGGGGTGCGCATGATCAAGAAAACTCAGCGCAAGTCTCAGGAATATCCTACCGGCGCAATCCTTACACGCGAGGGGCCGATTCACATTTCCAACGTCAAGCTGCTCCAACCGGCGGAAAAGCCTCCCAAGAAGAACCAGGACCGGCGCGAGGGCGGCGGAGAATAATAGCTATGCAGGCTGAACTTTACCGAGACTACAAGGAACGGGTCGTCCCGGCACTGCGCGAGAAGCTCGGGTATAAAAACCTGTTGCAGGTTCCACGGGTCCAGAAAGTGGTCGTGAACACGTGCATGGGTACCCACGCGGCCGACGCCAAACAGGCGCTTGATGACGCCAAGGCCGACCTCGCCCTCATCACCGGCCAGCGCCCGGCGGAGACCACGGCCAAAAAAAGCATCTCCAATTTCAAATTGCGGAAGGGCCAGGCCATCGGGGCCAAGGTGACCCTGCGCGGCGACCGTATGTATGAATTCCTCGAGCGCCTCATAAAGATGGCGCTCCCGCGCATCCGTGATTTCCGGGGCATCTCACCGAAGGCCTTTGACGGCAAAGGTAATTACACGCTGGGTGTCCACGATCAGTCGATCTTCCCGGAAGTTGAACTCGACAGGATCAAACGCCCGGTGGGTTTTGACATCACGATCGTGACCACCGCGCGCACCAACGACGAGGCCAAAGCGTTGCTGATCGAACTGGGCGTCCCGTTCAGCGATCGCAAACTGCCGGGGCGAGCATAAAGAATCATGAGTACACTTTCAGATCCGATTGCGGATTATTTAACCCGCCTGCGCAACGCCGCGCGTGCTAACCGGCACGACGTGACGGTCCCGTATTCCCGGATAAAGGAGGACATCAGCCGCATCCTGAAGCAGGAAGGGTTTATTGTCGGCTATGAAGTCGAACGGACCGGCCGGCCGCAGATCAAGGTGACGTTGAAGTTCATCAATCGTACACCGGCGTTGACCGGCCTCAAGCGGGTCAGCCGTCCCGGGCTGAGGAAATACGTCGGCTCAGAGGATGTCCCGCGGGTGCTGGGCGGGATGGGCATCTCGATCTTGTCCACCTCCCGCGGCGTCATGACCGGTCGCGAGGCAAAAAGAGAACACGTCGGCGGGGAGTTGCTGGCCGTCGTCTGGTAGGAGAAAGAATCAAAAATGTCTCGGATTGGTAGAAAGAGCATTCAAATCCCGGATAAAGTAAAGCTGGCCGTTTCCGAGGCCGGGGACGTGACGGTGGAAGGGCCGAAAGGCCGCCTCCAGTGGAGCTTGCCGCAGCAAATCTCACTGAAGGTCGACGGTAAAGAGGCGTCTCTGAGCCGCTCGGCCGAGACCCGCAGCGTCAAAGCCCTGCATGGGCTTTCCCGCAGCTTGATCAATAACATGGTCGCCGGGGTGAGCCAGGGTTTTCAGAAGAGCCTGGAAATTCACGGCGTCGGTTTCCGTGCCCAGGTTCAGGGCGCCAACCTGACGATGAGCCTCGGCTTTTCGCACCCGATTCTGTTCCCGATTCCTGAGGGGATCAAGATCACCGTACAGGAAAATACCAAGTTGTTGATCGAGGGAATCGACAAACAAATGGTGGGCCAGGTCGCGGCCGATATACGGGCGTTCTATCCGCCTGAACCTTACAAGGGTAAAGGTATTCGCTATGCGGGCGAACAGATCCTGCGTAAAGAAGGTAAAACTGTACAATAACGAAGGCGGGGGTACACGAGAGCATGGCTGTAATTGATCGAATCAGACTTCGTCACCGCCGGATCCGAAAAAAGGTAAGCGGTTCCCTGGCGCGTCCGCGTTTATGCGTGCACTTCTCCGGCCGGCACATCTACGCGCAGGTGATCGATGACGTGGCCGGCAGGACGCTGGCCGCGGCGGCAACGACGGAAGCGGGTGTCCGCGGTGATCGCCGGGCCAACGCCAACGTTGAGATGGCGCAAAAAATAGGTACGCTCGTCGCTGAGCGGAGCCTGGTGAAAAACGTCAAGGCGGTGGTCTTCGACCGTGGCGGGTTTACCTACCACGGTAAGGTCAAGGCCCTGGCGGACGCCGCGCGGGCGGCAGGTTTGGATTTTTAAAAATAATATGGCAACTGACGTTAGAAACCGCCGAAGCGACACTTCGGACCGTGGCGGCCAGAAAGGCGACACGACGGAAAAGGTGGTTTTCATTAATCGGTGCGCGAAAGTGGTGAAGGGCGGCCGCCGTTTCAGCTTCAGCGCACTCATCGTCGCCGGCGACCACAAAGGCCGCGTTGGATTTGGGTTCGGCAAAGCTAACGAGGTTGCCGAGGCCATTCGCAAGGCGTCGGAATCGGCTCGTAAATCGATGATCACGGTGGCCGTGCAGGAGAACACCATCCCGCACGAAGTCATCGGCGAATTCGGCGGTGGACGCGTCCTGCTCCGGCCGGCATCACCCGGTACCGGCGTGATCGCCGGAGGCGGCGTGCGTGCGGTGGTGGAAGCTGCCGGGATTAAGGATGTGCTCGCCAAGTCTCTCGGGTCCAACAACCACGCCAACGTGGTCAAGGCAACGATCGAGGCGCTGCGTTCCCTGCGTCACCGGGATGAAGTTTTCAAGTTGAGAGGTAAAGCCGGGACGGTCTGACCGGCGATAAGCACGGCGCTCAGGGACCTGCCGCGAACGGCAGCCGGCCCGTGCTTGAAAGGACCACGTTCTTTTCGTTATGCGGCTACATAATCTAAAACCACGACCCGGCGCCAAGCATCGCAGAAAACGCGTTGGCTGCGGCGAAAGCTCCGGACACGGCAAAACCAGCGGACGGGGTCACAAAGGCCAGAAGGCCCGTTCCGGCGGCAGCATCCGCCTCGGTTTTGAAGGCGGTCAGATGCCCCTGATCCGCCGTCTCCCGAAGCGTGGCTTCAACCGTGACGCCTTCAAAACCGTTTACGCGATCGTCAACGTCGATGACCTGGAGCAGTTCGACTCGGGGGTCCGCGTCAATCGCGAGTTGTTAAAAGAACGGGGCCTGATCAACGGCCGGTTCGACGGGATCAAAATCCTCGGCCGAGGCAAACTCACCAAAAGCTTAACCGTCGAGGCGCATAAGTTCAGCGCCACAGCCCGCCAGCAAATCGAAGCGGCGGGGGGCTCGGTCGTGTCCCTGCCTTGAGCGATCCAGCCTCATGATCTCGGCTTTCACCAACATCTTCAAAATCCCGGAACTGCGGCAGCGGATCCTGTTCACGATCGGTCTGCTGGTGATCGTCCGGGCCGGCGCCGCCATCACCATCCCGGGGGTCAACGCGCACGTCCTCAACGAGTGGTTCCAGTCAGAAATGTCGAAGGCCAGCTCGGGAGGTGTTGCCGCGCTGTTCAACATCTTTGCCGGCGGCGCCCTGGAGCACTGCGCGATCTTTTCGCTCGGCATCATGCCGTACATCAGTGCCTCGATCATGATGCAGCTGCTGACGGCCGTCATTCCGCGCCTCAACAAAATGGCGCGCGAAGAGGCCGGCGGACGGCAGAAGATCATGCAGTACACGCGGTACCTGACGCTCGGACTTTGCATCTTTCAGGGTTACCTGCTGGCCGTCTCAATGGAGAATCCGGGTTCCAATCCCTTCCTGCAAGGCATCGGGTCCGTAACCGCTCGCCTCGGACCGCTGGTGACCAGCCCGGGCTGGGGTTTCCGGCTCGTCGCGGTGATCACCCTGAGCGCCGGGACGATGTTCCTGATGTGGCTGGGTGACCAGATCACCGACCGCGGCATCGGCAACGGTACCTCGATGATCATCACCGTCGGCATCGTCGCGTCCCTGCCGGGGGCGCTCGTGCAAGTCTGGAATACGTTCGTTCCCGCCGGCGGTTCGCCCAGCCGGGTGAGCCCGATCGTGCTTGTGTTGATGCTGTTGTTCCTGGTGCTCGTTATCGCCGGGGTCATCGCTCTCACCCAGGGCCAGCGCAGGATCAGCATTCAGTACGCAAAACGCGTCGTCGGCCGCAAGGTCTATGGAGGCCAGACTCAATACCTCCCCCTTAAGGTCAATGCGGTCGGGGTTATGCCGATCATCTTCGCCCAGGCCATCCTGCTCTTTCCGTCCACGGTCCTGAGCATGATGTTCCGGAACCAGGAATGGGCCGTGACACTGTCCAATGCCCTCGCCGTCGGCTGGATGCATTACCTGATCACGGCCGTCCTGATCTTCTTTTTCAGCTATTTCTGGGTCGCGATCCAGTTCCAGCCGACCCAGATCGCGGATGACCTGAAAAAGTACAACGGTTACATCCCCGGATGTCGCCCGGGCAAACCGACCGCCGATTTTCTCGAGTACACGCTTACGCGGTTGACCTTTGCCGGCGCCCTTTTTCTGACCGTCATCGCCGTGATCCCGGAGACGTTGATTACCTGGTGCGGTGTACCCAGGATGACGGCACGGTTCTTCGGCGGCACCAGCCTCCTCATCATCGTCGGCGTCCTGCTTGACACGATGCGCCAGGTGGAAACGCACCTGATCCAACGCCATTACGACGGCTTTCTGCGCAAGGGACGGCTCCGCGGCCGCTTTGAGCGCGCCGTCGGCGGCGCCGGCGCCGTAGTCAAGGAACGGGCGCTCCTCTGGATGTGGGTCGCGTTTGCGGTGCTTGCGGTTGCCGGGGTGGCGATCTCGATCTTCGTCAACCAGCGTTAGCCTTAGTCAAGCAAAAGCGCAGGGTGAAAAGGAGAGTCGTGCTGTGAGGTCCGCCCGCTTCCGGGAAAGCGACCCTGGCCGAGTTGATCCGGCAGAAGCTCGGTCTCCCGGCAGCCTCGTGCGTGTTCCAAATCCGACCCCTGCCCGAACTGCGGCGGCGTGCTGGAACTTCGGGAAAATGACCGTGCGGATGTTCTGCGGAAGCGGCTCGTGGAATATCAGGAAAAAACCTCGCATGCGGCCAGGTACTACGATAACCGCTCTTTACTGCACCGCATGAACGGCGATCGTAGCGTCGACGCCGTATTTAAAGAAATCGGCGAAGCAATGGCGACATGATCCCGATCAAGACAGCGCTCGAAATCGAAAAGATGCGGGCTTCATGCCGCATCGCGAGTCAAATCCTCGAAGAAGTATCCAAAGTGTTGGCGCCCGGCATTACCACCCGGGAAGTCGACCAGCTGGCGGCACGTCTGATGAGCGACGCCGGTTGTCGAAGCGCGTTCTTAGGTTACAAACGGTTCCCAGGCAACATCTGCATCTCGATCAATGATGAGGTGGTGCACGGAATCGGAGGCAGCCGTAAAATCCAGTACGGCGACATCGTTAAGCTGGATATCGGCGTTATCCTCGACGGTTTTGTCGGGGATACGGCCGCCACCATCCCGATCGGCATGATCGCAGAGGACGTGCAGCGGCTGCTCGAGGTGACCGAAAGTGCCTTGTATAAAGGCATCGAGAAGGCCCGCGAGGGCCGTCGCCTGAGTGAACTCTGCGGCGCCATCCAGCGGGAAGTGGAGACGAACGGCTTCAGTGTGGTCCGAGAATTTGTCGGGCACGGCGTCGGGCGCAAGCTGCACGAGGAACCCCAAATCCCAAATTACCGCGCGCCGGGCACAACTGCGAAGCTGAAAGCCGGCATGACGTTGGCCATTGAACCCATGGTCAATCTCGGAAAACCCGATGTCCGCGTGCTCTCGGACGAGTGGACGGTGGTCACAGCAGATCGTTTGCCCTCTGCGCACTTTGAACATACTGTCCTGGTCACGAGAGGTGAACCCGAGATCCTGACATGGCGCGAAAAGACGTCATCGAAGTTGAAGGCAGGGTAATCGAATTGTTGCCGAACACGATGTTCCGGGTCGAGTTGCCGAACGGGCATCGGATCCTGGCGCATATTTCCGGAAAAATGCGCCTGCACTTCATTCGGATCTTGCCTGGCGACAAAGTTATGGTACAGATGTCGCCTTACGACTTGACGAAAGGCCGAATAACCTTCCGGCAAAAGTAAGGCGAAAGATGGTTTAAGCGCTCCTCGGAGGAAAACCCTCTGCAGGCTGCGTTTTTTTGTCCCCCGATCGGGACGATTACCCATGAAAGTACGACCCTCAGTGAAGCGGCTGTGTGAGAGCTGCAGGATCATCAAACGGAAAAACGTCGTGCGCGTGGTTTGCAAAAACCCACGGCACAAACAACGACAAGGCTAAAAGGCCAGGGTCGCCTGACCTTGCCGCCGCTGGCCGGAGCCACAGAATATGCCTCGATTATTAGGTGTTGAGATACCCGGAGATAAACGGATCGAAGCGTCGTTGCCGTACGTTTACGGCATCGGCCCGAAAACGGCGAAGAAGATCCTCGAACAAGCGAATATCGATCCCAACATCCGCGCTAAGAATTTAACCCCCGAACAGTTGAGCGACATCGTCCACGCGATCAACGCAAGCGGCCTTATGATCGAGGGTGATCTGCGGCGCGAGATTCAGAGTAACCTCAAGCGCCTCCAGGGTATCCGCTGCTATCGCGGAATACGCCACATGCGCGGGTTGCCCGTGCGCGGCCAGCGCACCTCGACCAATGCGCGTACCCGGAAAGGCCCGCGTAAGACCGTGGGCGTACAGCGAAACAAGGACGCAAAAGCTGGAAAAGTTTAAGTACTGACATTGTATGGCAGATCAGACGCCAAATCCCGCGCCGGAAGACCGGAAGCCCAACAACCCGGGCGCTGCCCCCGCCGCTCCCGCCGCAACGGGCACCAATAACCCGAACCCGGCACCCACCGCCCCGACGGCAGCACCGGCAGCTACGGCAGCACCGGCAGCTCCGGCCGCCCCTGCGGCGTCTGCGGCCCCGGCCGCACCCGCTGATCCGGCAAGGCCGGCTGCGCGAGCACCTAAAGGGAAAGCCAGGAAGGAAACCGCCGGTGACGGCGGCAAGCCCGGCCTCACGCTTGAGGGAACCGAAGCCGAGCGGCCGAAAATCATCAAGGCCAAAGGCAGCAAGAATGTCGGTACCGGCATCGCTCACGTCCTGGCAACCTTCAACAACACCATCGTTTCGATTACGGACCTTAAGGGTAACGTGATCGGCTGGTCGAGCGCCGGAAAAGTGGGATTTAAAGGATCCCGCAAAAGCACCGCCTACGCCGCCCAGTTGGTCGCGCAGGATGCATGCCGGCAGGCCATGGGGCACGGTTTGAAGGAAGTTGAGGTGCTGGTCAAAGGGCCCGGCGCCGGCCGCGAGTCTGCTGTCCGGGCAATCCAGGCCATCGGTCTGGATATCTCGGTGATCCGCGACGTCACCCCGGTTCCGCACAACGGTTGCCGTCCGCCTAAACAGCGCCGCGTCTGAGCAGGAGATTTTAAATGGCTCGTTACACAGGTCCTAAATCGAAGATCAGCCGCCGTTACGGCGTCCCGCTGTTCGGCCCCAGCAAGGCGCTCGAGCGCAAGAATTATCCTCCGGGCATGCACGGCCCCAAGGGCGCCCGCCGGAAATTGTCCGACTACGCCACGGCGCTGGGCGAAAAGCAAAAGCTTCGCTTCCAGTATGGGCTCATGGAGCGGCAGTTTCGCCGCTATTTCGAGACCGCGCTGCGTAAACGCGGCATCACGGGCGAGACGTTACTCCAGATGCTCGAGACCCGTCTCGACAATGTGGTGTTCCGCCTCGGCTTCGCCAATTCACGCAGCGCCGCCCGCCAGTTAGTGTCCCATGGGCACGTGCTGGTCAATAATCGGAAGGTTAACGTCTCCTCCTATAATCTGCGGGCCGGGGACTTGATTACCGTAAAGGATCGCCCATCATCCCGGCGCTTGGCCACACGCAACCTGGAGTTGACCCAGATCCATATGGTTCCGGATTGGCTCGTGCTCGACAAGGATCAGTTCCAGGGCAAGGTCGTCCGGATTCCCAGCCGCGATGAGATCGCACCGATCGTGAACGAGCAACTCGTGGTCGAGCTGTACTCGCGTTAAGAAACGCCACGAGTGCCACAATCGGAATAATGCCACAAATAGGAAGCCCCTATCTGCGGCATTAGGCAGGTTAATACCATTCAGACGGTTATCTCTGTAGAATGCCGGCTCAGGCGATGCCGGCGCCGGATGATGCTCCGTACCTTGTTGAACGGGTCTTACACCAATTTCGATAGTTAACTTGGTGGAATTTCGACCGGGTTTCAGCCCCAAAGGGGCGGAGGATCTTAGCCCAGGGTTTACCCTGGGAAACCGTCAAATCCCGATCGAGCCCTGAAGGGGCGGCAGAGTGCGTTGCTCACGGTTTCTGCCGTCCCTTCAGGGCTCGATCGGGGAAGGGGCCCGTTGGGCCTGGACCGTTTTACCCCCACGGCCATCATTGAGAATACGCGGCGGAAGTTTGTCTCTGCTTCCGCCGCGGCGGTGCCGTGTGACCGGACCGGAATCCTTTAATCTGTGTTAATCTTTGGATCGTCTGCTCCGTCTTCTTTCCTCAGCCGGTACTCGTAGCTGTCGCACAGTGCCAGCCAGCTGGCCTCAATGATGTTATCCGAAACGCCGACCGTGCACCAGGTATCGTGGCGATCGGTCGAATCGATCAAAACCCGCGTTCTCGAACTGGTCCCTTGATGGGTACCGATGATCCGGACTTTGTAGTCATCAAGCGTAACCTGCTCGATCGTCGGGTAGACCGGGATCAGGGCTTTGCGCAGCGCGGCATCCAGGGCATTCACCGGCCCGTCGCCTTCGGCGACCGTGTAGATGTCCTCCCGATTCGCACGAAGTTTCACGGTGGCCTCGCACGTTTCGTAACGGTTCCGGACCGACCGGATGTACGTGCAGTGATATTCAAGCAATTCCCAAAGAGGCGCAGGCGACTCGAGCACCCGCCGGATCAGCAACTCAAAAGACGCCTCCGCTGCCTCAAACTCGTACCCAAGGTGCTCCAGGCGTTTCACCTCCCGGAGAATGGCGCCGACTTGCGGCGAACCCTTCTCAAAGGAGAATCCCATTTCGCGTGCTTTGGCGATGACGTTGCTCTGGCCGGACAACTCGGAAACCACGATGTGCTGATGATTACCCACCAAAGCCGGCTCGATGTGCTCGTAGCTCCGGGCCATCTTCTGGACCGCATGCACGTGCAGGCCGCCTTTGTGGGTGAACGCCGTTTGACCGACGAACGGCGCACGGATGTTGTGCGGGCAATTGGCCAGTTCATCCACGAACATCGAAAGATCGCGTAAACGGGTCAGGTCCGGAACGACCTCAAGACCAAGTTTCAGCTGCAGATTCGGAATCAGGCTCGTCAGGTTGCAATTTCCGGTACGCTCACCGTAGCCATTCACCGTCCCCTGGACTTGCACCGCTCCGGCCCGGATCGCCGCCAGCGCGTTGGCTACGGCCAATTCGCAGTCGTTATGGGTGTGGATCCCGACCGGCACGCTCAGTTCCTGGCAGACGCGTCCCGTGATTTCGCCAACTTCTTGCGGCAGAGAACCTCCATTGGTGTCGCAAAGCACCAGGACGTCCGCACCGCCTTCCGCGGCCGCCCGGAGCGACCCCAGAGCGTCTTCCGGATTGTCTTTGTAGCCGTCAAAAAAATGTTCCGCGTCGAAAATGACCTCCCGGCCCTGCGCCTTAAGGTAGCAGACTGAATCGCGAATCATGCGTTCATTTTCCTGCGCGTCGACCCCGATGATCTGTTCGACGTGCAGCCGCCAGCTCTTGCCGACGATCGTCACCACCGGCGTTTGCGCGTCCAGCAGCATCCGGATCTGTGCGTCGGCTGCAGGATCGATGTTCGCGCGGCAGGTGCTGCCAAAAGCGCAGATCTTGGCGTGATGCCACCGATGCCGGACGGCTTCCCTGAAAAATTCGATATCCTTGGGGTTAGAGCCGGGCCAGCCGCCTTCAATGTATTCAATACCGAAGGCATCAAGCTTTTGTGCAATCCGAATCTTGTCATGAACACTGAAGGAAATACCTTCACCCTGCGTGCCATCGCGCAAAGTGGTGTCATACAAGAAGACCGTCGTCGGATTCATAAGGACTGTTCCGCTAACTCACATACGGCAAGAATGCAAGGGGCAAGCCGCAGCCGAGTGCGCCCGTGTACCTGACCGGGCGCTGTGCTGCGTACGCCGGAAAGGCCACGGCATGGCCCGGGTAACCAGATGAAAAAGCTCGCGTTTCTCCTCACAACAATCTTCGGTCTGGCCTGCAACGCCCCGGCCGCGCTGCCTGCTCCGCCCAACCTCAAGCTCAATTATATCCGCCCGGAGCGTTTCACGGATTTCCGCATGCAGGGACGCCCGGAGTCCGAGAGCGTGCGGATCTTTTCTTATTATGTCTCGCCTCCGCTTTCCCGTGAACTGGAACGTCGCCTGCCGGGGGCACGCCTCACCCTCACGTTCACCGACATAGATCTCGCTGGAAGGTACGAGCCATGGCGCGGGCCACACTTTTTATACATTCGATTCTACCGCGATTCCACGCCGCTTCGCCTCGACTTCCAATATACCTTGACCAGCCTGCGTGGAGCGGTTCTGGCGAGTGGTGCCGCCCGCGTGTACGAGGCCTACTACCAGTACTTTGACATGGGTACCCGTACGGAGTTAAATACCAATCCGGCTTATTACGAAACCAACGCCCTGCAGCGTTGGCTCGGCCGGTTGATCCGAGGCGTGGCGGTCAACGGCGCACGGTAACGGGGGTCCCGACCCGCGCAGCGTCATAGAAACGGCGCGCTGCACCTGCCGGCATGCGGATACAACCATGGGACGCCGGGTAACCCGGAAGGTAGCCGGCGTGCATGCCAACGCCCCCGTAAATACGCAGGAAGTACGGCATGGGCGCGCCCACGAATTGAGCGCCAGGCGGGCGCGGATCTTTGCGGACATCGACGTCGGGCCGTACTACGTAGCCATTGGCCACGTAAGCGCCATAGACGCTCGACCGGTGATCGGCATCCTTCTCTATCACCCTGTACTTGCCCGGAACCGTGTCGTGACCTTCCCGGCCGGTCGAAACCGGCGCAGTCAGCATCAGCTCCCGCCCGGAGTACAAATCGGCACGTTGCTCGTTTAAATCGATCACGATCGCGACTTTCCCACGTGGTAACCCGTGGAAGTCGTACATTACCTCCTGAAAGGAAGTACAGCCTGCTAACAAAGCCACTAAGAGGAGTAGACCACCTCGAACCAAGTTATTCATTGCGCCTGACGTTCGCCGAAAATGCGTTCGGGAATAAAGGATGTCTCTCGTCCGGGACAAGCCCGTCCTTCTCCAAACGCGTCGTCAGCAAACGGTGTGACCTATTCGCTGAACGCAGCTGCGTCTGTCAAGGCTGCAATGGAGCCCCTTCAATCACCAGTACGTATCACGACTATGACCATCACCATCATTAGCGGCGGTCAGACCGGGGTCGACCAGGGCGCCCTCGAGGCGGCGCTGCTCCAGGGCATCCACGCCGGCGGATTCTGTCCTGAAAGCCGCTGTGACGAACATGGCCCCATCCCGGAGCGGTACGCCGCCCATCTACGTCCCGTTGAACGCGGCGGCAACCTGGCCCGCACCATCCTGAACGTCGCGCAGGCAGACGGCACCATCCTCCTTTATTGGCAGGACATCCAGGGAGGAACCGCCGACACCCTTCGCGCCTGCCTCGATTACCGGAAACCGTTTCTGCCCATCGACGCCAGCGTTACCAGCCATTCTGCCGCCGTGACCGCCGCCCTGGCCTTTATCCTTCGTCACTCGATCGTTATCCTGAACGTGGCCGGCCCGCGTATTAGCGACTGGGCCGATGGATTCGGCTTTACGCGTGACGTCATGATTCAAGTGCTTCAAACCTTTGGAACGCCTTCCCGGCCGTGAGTTGGTTGCTGAATGCCATTTGCCTCTGCTCGGATGCGGTTTTGCTGGGCCTGCTTGCGAATTTCACCGCTAATTTGCGGTTTGTGTGCCGGCTCAAGCCGCGTGCTCGTCTTGCTAATCCGGCCGGGTGCCCGCTCGTTTCCGTCCTCGTCCCTGCGCGCAATGAGGAACACCGGATCGAGCCCTGCCTCCGGTCCTTGACCGGCCAGGATTATCCAAATCTGGAAATCATCGTCCTTGATGATCAATCTGACGACGCCACGGCCAGGATCGCTCAATCCCTGGGGTTTTCGGCTGAAGCCGGCGCCCGCAAACGCCTCCGGACCGGCCTGCCGCTTCCGCCGGGATGGACCGGCAAAGCGTGGGCATGCCAGCAACTTGCGGAAGTCGCGCGGGGTGAATTCCTGCTCTTCACCGACGCGGACACGATTCATGGCCGGTCCTGCGTCTCAACGGCCGTCGCCCACGCGGAGGATACCCGCGCCGACCTGCTGAGTTTGTGGCCTTTTCAGATCACCCGCACCTGGTCGGAGATTCTGGTAATTCCTTTGCAATTCATCGCTGCTGCGGCCGTCTTGCCGCATTGGCTGCTCGCGTTTGCCCAACGGTACCCTGCCGTTGCCCGCCTCCTCGGGCCGGCGCAGTTGCGCAGCCTCGGGGCCGCCAGCGGCCAGTTTCTCCTCTTCCGGCGCGAAGGTTATTTCGCTTTTGGCGGTCACCGGGCGGTCGCCGGCCACCTGGTTGAGGATGTCGCCCTGGCGCGCGAGATCACCACGAGAACAGAAAACGGTTTTAGACTGGTAAGCGCCAACGGCACCCACCTGGTGCGGTGTCGCATGTATAACTCGTTCCCGGAGATGTGGGAGGGATTTACCAAGAATCTGCACCCGCTATTTGAAGGTGACGAATTGCTTTTCCTGATCGCGATTGCGAGTCAGGCGCTGCTCTTCGTCTGGCCGTTTGTCGTCGTCTGCTGGTGGCGCAGCCCGGCGCTGTTCGTTCAATGGGCCTTGATTTACGGCCTGCGGACGGCCGCAGCCCGGCTGTACCGGAGTTCGCTCTGGAGCGTCCTGTGGCACCCGATCGGGTACGCCCTGGGGCTGCTGATCGCGGTTAACAGTTACCGTTGCACCTCAGGCAGGGGAGTCACCTGGAAAGGGCGGCGTTACCGGACCGGTGCCGGAATGACCGCAAGCCACGTCGACACAAATTCATAACATGGATTTGCCTTGTTTCTTTTACGCCTAAGCCGGTACACTGCGCCTCACCAAGGATCCAGAACGTTATGCCGCCCAAGTTTGGCAATTATCTCTTCCGAAATCTCAAAAGAGAGGACTCCGGTGAACCAGGCGCGACTCCATCGCCGGCGGTGACTCCGCCTGGCTCGCTTAACCTGGACGAGCGATTGATCGCTCTTACCGAGGCGGATTTCGTTTCCGACGAAGCGTTGGTACCCGCGCTGGCCTGGGACCAATGCCCAGGCCGCAAAGTTGAGGTGAAGCTGGGCGATACGGAAGGCCTGATGAGCGGAAGGGTGACCATCCAGGCGGGCGTCCTCCGGCGGGTTGCCGGGCCGTTGGTGCCTCCGGGCGTCCCGGACGATCTGCAGCTGCCGATCTCGCTCAAAACGGTGGTGCTGCAGATTCATCCTTACCTGCAGCAATCCAATGAGGGAACCCTGCGTCCTGTGGGACCGGACTTCGACACCCCGATCGCCCAGGTCGCTCGCGAGGATGAAGGCTTCTTCAAGTTAGAGACCACGGCCGCGGCGGAAAAGGCCGGCTTGGACGAAAGACCTCCCGGTACCGGTGCTTCTTCACTTGCGCCACCTGGTTTTCCATTGATCCGTGAAAAACCTGTTCCACCCCCGGCCGGCGCCGCACCGGAATCGCAGGCTCCTTCCATCCCGGTTACCGTAGCAAGGCCGCAAGCCCGGACGCCGCGACCGGCGCAAACGGGCGAGGAACGGTCTGACCCGTTTGCGATCCTGCCTTCCGTTGGTCCCCGGCCGTCGTCCGGGCAACCTTCTCCGCCGGATTTGCCCCCTGCGCCTCCAAAGGAGATTTCAGTCGGGCCTGCGCCGCCCGGGGTGATTATTCAGCCCGTGGCGTCCGCGCCGTCGTCGCCACCCTCCCCAGGGCTGTCCGGCAAGCCCGGGCGGCGAATCGCCCTCGAGCGTTTGCAGGAGATCTTTATGACCGACGACCTGCTGGACATCCCGCAGGTCCTGCGTTTGGTCAGCCGGTTTCCACGCGTAACCCTTGCATTTGCCGTGACGCGGGATGGGACCGTCTATGGCGAGGCTCCCGCCCTGGGCGGGTATGCCGGGCTGGCCGGGGGATTGGTGGACGCCGCCCGGCGCTTCGGACGCCTGGCAACCGGGACTGAATGCCAGGGAATCACGATCTTGAGCGAAAGACCGGTTAGCATCATCGGAACCGAGAACCTGAGCCTTGTTCTCCTGCACGAAGGCCGCGCCCTGCCTCCCGGTATGAAGGAGCGAGTCGGTGCGATTGTGCAGGCGCTCTCTGAATTGCTGCCACCGGATTCAACGGAAGGAGGAGCGCCTGCCTCCTGATCGGCAGTTGTCGCTTTATTCGCGCCGCCGGCGTGGATCGGTGTCCGGTTTTCTTTTCCCTTTTCTCTTCTGCTGCTTCGCCTTGATGCCTTGGCCGATTTGCTTGTTCTTCCTCGTGCTTGTCAAAAGCATCTCGACAGCGCCGCTGGTCCCTGTGCCGCCCGCGCCCGCGTCTGCTTCTCCCCCGGCCGTGGTCCATACCGCCTCCCCAACGCCAGGACCGGTAGGGGCGGCACCCGGACAAATGACCTTGTTCTCGGTTTACGCAGGCACAAACCAGGAAGATCAACAACGCGCGCTGACGTTACGTTGCCGGTTGGACCACGCCGTGAGCAATCTGGAACCGGGCGTACTGGTGACGGGAACCGTTGCAGAAGATGTCCTTGGCGATAACGGCAGTATCCTCATTCCCGCCGGGTCAAAGGTCGTGGGTCATGGGTTTTGCGATGCCGAACGTGCCCGATTTTTAGGGCGGGGACGCTGGACCTGTTTCGTTGGTGATCACCAGATCAGCGCACTCGGCGTCCTTATGGACGCAGGGCAGAAAGAAGGGCTGACCGGCACGGAACAGGTTGACGGAGTTGATCCTCTTCAAGTTAAACAAGCCATTTATCGCGACGGAATCTTCCTTTGCGTGCCGGCCGGAACCGAATTCCTGATCAGGCTGCAGGGTAAGGTTTCCATCCAGGAACTTGGCTCAGCTTACAATCGCTAACCGCCACTGACTGATCGATCCGCGGCGGTGGCGAGTTGACTCGGCCAAGGCAGGTGCAGACCGCTCGCGTCCGACCGCGGGTTTCAAGCAGCGGGTCCGCTTGCCGGCCGTTTGCCCGCCGGTGTATTTAGTTAAGGGCCGGTGGATGGGGGGCGCTCTCGTCCCGGAGGGGCGGCTGAGCTTAGGCAGGTCCTTTAGTGCCTGTCAGGGGCATTTAAGAAGGATCACGTCCCGTCGGGACGCCTGAAACGGTGCCCCGCAGGGTGCCGGCTCCCAAGGAGCCTGCCAAACACGGCGCGACGATCGACGCCAAAACCCGAACGTCCCCCCAACCGTTGACACCCGTTTGGCTTGGCGCGCCCCTTCCGGCGTCCCGACGGGACGCAATCTCTGGGGAACACCCGCCCAGCACAGGCACCAAAGTACCTGCCTAACATCAGCCGTCCCTCCGGGACGAAGGCCACGCCCGGCCTGCCGCCCCCCTGAGTGCTCGTCGAAAGGGGGACAGGTCCGTTTCCGGGGACAAGACAAAGGTGCATTTTTTCAATCAAAAGCCATGAGGGACAGGTCCCAATGGCCGGCAAGAGCGCAGACGAGAGCCATCAGGGACAGGCCCCAACCCATGACGGGGAAGAGGGACAGACCCCAAGGCATAAGGGACAGGTCCTGATGATCGGGAACAGGGACAGGTCCCAATAGCACCGGGCTAACAAGGCATTAGGGACAGGTCCGCCCTTGAGAGGACGAGAGCCATCAGGGACAGACCCCCAGGCATGAGGGACAGACCCCAATGGCACAGGGAAGGGGGACAGGTCCACCCTTGAGCGGGGGCGGGGAGACGGCGCGCGGGCGGCGCACTGACGCCCAACCGGCGCGGCATGGGGCGAAACAGGCTCTGGGCCATCAAGCGCCGCGGCCGGGTGGTGCCTGCGGGAGGCAGCGGTTGAACGCCGCGGCGTGCGTGTGGCGCGTCTCGTACTTGGCTGCCAGGCCGGCGTTTCCGTTTTTGCGTTTCCGATTGCGCCTTCAAAAGCGCAACAGGCATGCTACGCCCATGCGAATCCTGAGAGTGCTGATCTTCGTGGATGAAGCCAACGTGGTCAGCTCCGTGCGAGCACTCGGTCGAAAACTGGACTGGCTAAAACTCCGTGATCACCTGGTGAAGGCTGATCGCGGACGCGAATTAATCGAAATGGTGATCTATGCCGGTTTGCCGCCCCTGATGCCGGAATGGCAAGTCGAACGAGAGAAAAAGAACAAGTTCCTGCATTGGCTGCGCTCGAACGGATTCCTCGTCTTGGTAAAAGAGGGCTCTCCAGGGGACGGCAGGCATTACAAAGCAAATGTGGATGTGTTGATGGCGATCGATGCAGCCGAACTCGCCGTCGAGGTGCGGCCCGAAGTCGTCGTGCTGGTAACGGGAGATGCGGATTTCGCCCATCTGGCGTTGCGACTGCGGCGACGCGGCATTCGGGTAGAAGTGGCCGCGGCCGCTCAGACGCTAGGGACGGGGCTGAAAGACGCGGCAAATGAAGTGATTAACCTGGTGCCTTTGTTTGAAACGTTTGAGCCGATGACGACGGGCGAACCATGATCGGGCTGTCCTCGCCGCATGTAATACCATTTCGACGGCGATGGAGGTAAAACTTGTCTTCCCTCCCGGGTGCCCCACTGGCGTTAAACCTATCAAACCGTATAAACATTTTAGGCCCAACGGGCCGGTAGAACATAGCCCCGGGTTTACCCTGGGAAGGCATTTCCCTCCAACCCAGCCCTGAAAGGGCGGCAGAAAGCGTTGCTTGCGGGTTCTGCCAACCCTTCAGGGCTCGATCGTAATTTGACGGTTACCCAGGTTAAACCCTGGACTAAGTTCGTTTGGCCCTTCAGGCCGTAAGACGGTCTCCCGGCCCGTTGGGCCTAAGGCCGATTCAACCAGCTACGGAGCATCCTCCGGTGCCGGCGCCCCCCCTGGGCCGGCATTCTACCGAGATAATTGTCTGAATGGTATACGCCCGCTGCTCAGACCGCCAAAACGCCGTTGCTGAGTTCGCGCACCTTGGCAACCTCACGGGGGATGATCTGCAACGCCTGAGTCACCTCGTCAGGTGTGTTGAATCGTCCGAGCGAAAATCGCAAACTGCCCCGGGCCCGGTCGGTACTGAAACCCATTGCCTTCAGCACGTGCGACGGTTCAAGGGAACCGGAGGTGCACGCCGAACCGGCCGAGCAACAGATGCCACGCTGGTCCAACACCAGCAGCATGGTCTCAGAGTCGATGCCCGAAATGGCTAAACTCGTCGTGTTGGGGAGCCGGTGGCGAGGATGCCCGTTGATCGCAATCCCCGGAACGGTTTCCAGCAGCCCCATTTCCAGACGGTCACGCAGACGGCGAACCGTCGTGTTTTCGTCACCGAGATGCTCGGCCGCGAGCTCGGCCGCCGCTCCCAAAGCCACAATCGACGCAGTGTTCTCCGTTCCGCCCCGGCGTTTCCCTTCCTGACCGCCGCCGAGAAGAAAGGGGAAAAATTTCGCACGGCGGTTCACGTAAAGCGCCGCCACACCCTTCGGGGCGTGCAATTTATGGCCGGATAGGGACAGGAAATGAATCGGCAGCCGCGAAAGGTCGATCGGAACTTTACCGACAGCTTGCACGGCATCCGTATGGAGCGGCGTCTGCCTTTCCCGGCAAATGTCGGCAATCTCCGCAATCGGGAAAAGGACGCCCGTTTCATTATTGGCCCACATCAATGAAACGAGGGCCGTGTCGGGCCGGATGGCGCGCTCCAGTTCCTGCAGGTCGATCAGGCCGTTCTGATCCACGCCAAGCCAAGTGATTTCATAGCCTCGTCGCGCCAGCGCCTCAGCGTGCTTGATGATGGCGCTATGCTCGACTTTGCTCGTGATCAGGTGCTTGCGGTCAGGATCGGCCAGGAGCGCCGCAGAAATTGCGGCGTTGTCACTTTCGGTCCCGCAACTTGTAAATAGAATTTCGGAAGGTTCGCACCCAAGCAGCCCGGCCACTTGGGCCCGGGCACGAGCGACCGCCTGACCTGCCGCCTTGCCCAGACGGTAAACGCTCGACGGGTTACCGTATTGCTCCTGGAGAAAGGGCAACATGGCCTCCAGCACCTTGGGATCAACCTTCGTAGTCGCGTTATTGTCGAAGTAAATCATGCGCTCCGTCCCGTTTTAGCGTTCCACCATGGTTTCGACCGATTCCACCGGGGTAGTCCGCTCATTCCGGTGGTGAGCCAGTTCCCGGTATTTGAAATACAAGTTGCGCGCGTAGAGCGGCATCGGCAGCACGGTAATTAAAACACCCACCGAGTCATGCCGGTAAAAGGCAAAGTAGCTGAAGGTCAAAACGCTGCCGAGCAGGCTGCATTCCCAGAATCCGACCGGGATGATGCTCTTGCGCGCCCGTTCCGACGCGATCCACTGCAGAAAGAATCGTAAGCCGAAGATAATGCTTCCGCTCAGGCCGACGATTTTCCATGGATGCAGCTGTATAAAGGCGAGGAAGCTCGCGCACCAATTCATCAGCAGCCTATCGCACCGATGGCGGGACGCTGCAAGGCGCCGCGCATTGCGGCATCAACCGCCGCAGCCGGTCATCAACGGTTGACCGGCTCAAACACCGGCGGATTCGGCGGCTTGCGGGTCGGGTCGGCGCGCTGGTCGCCATCGTCGTCGTCGCGCTGATGGGGGTCAAAAAAGAGGTCGAAAGCGATAAACAGCGCCTTTGAATGCCGGGAAAACCAGAAATTGAAAAGGGGCATGGGCACCACGATGAGCAGGAGCGTCCACTCGATGGGCAGCTTCACCCAGAAATCCAGGATCAGGTAAATGCTCAGCCCAACCAGCGAGCCCACCCCGTAATTGATGGCAAAAATCGAGAGGAGAAAATAACCGGGCTCGCGGTCGAAGGGGTAACCGCAATGGGGACAACCGTCGAGCGGCATAAACCAATCCTGCAGGCTGCGGACGCGGTACCACGGCACGAATAGAGGCCGTTGGCCGCAGGTCGGACATTTCCAACGCAGCGCATTGCCCATCATCCAGACAAAACGGCTCCAGGAATACTCGGGCGGAGGCGGAGGGAAACCGTGAGCGCGCGAGCTCATCGGATAGGCTACGCCCGAGCCACCGAGTTGCAAGCTGAACGCGGCTCAGGCCACCAGCTCAAGTTCGTCGTAGAAGGCATTGCGCAGGACCGGGCGATACCCTGCATTCAGGATGGCCTGGCGAAGCGCGGGGGCGCTCTGCTGCACGGGCGAGTCGACGCCTGCCATGTGATAAATCCTCTCTTCCTCAATCGTGCCGTCGAGGTCGTCAGCGCCGAAGCGGAGGGCCTTTTGCGCGAGTTCCAGGCCGAAACTGATCCAATAGGCCTTAATATGCGGGAAGTTATCCAGGAACGCGCGGGCGACGGCGATGGTTTTCAGCGTTTCGGACTCGGTCGGCCCAGGCAGGTGCCGTAAGCGGTGCGCGGGCTTGAAAGGCAGCGGCAGGAATGCCAGAAAGCCGCCGGTTTCATCCTGCAGATCGCGCAAACGCCGGAGGTGATCGACCCGGTCGGCATACGATTCCACGTGCCCGAACAGCATCGTGGCGGTGGAACGTATACCGTGCCGGTGGGCGGTGCGGTGGACGTGGAGCCATTCGTCGGCCGATTCCTTACCCCGGCAGATCTGGTTACGGACAGCCGGGGCAAAAATCTCGGCGCCTCCTCCGGTCAGGCAGCCGAGCCCGGCACTCTGGAGTTCGCTGAGGGTGGCTTCGAGTGACCTTTTACCAATCCAGCCCAGGTGGAGAATCTCTATCGCGGTAAACGCCTTAATGGCGGCCCGGGGCGCCGCCGCGCGGATTGCGCGGAGAATTTCCAGATAAAAATCGAATTTCCACGTAGGATGGAGGCCGCCGACCATGTGAATTTCCGAGGCGCCGTGTTCATGCGCCGCCGCCGCCCGCTCCGCAATTTCATCGACGGTGAGTTCGTAGGCGCCAGGGTCCCGCCGCCGTTTACCGAACGCGCAGAAGGCGCATTCCAAGATACAAATATTGGAATAATTGATGTGCCTGTTAACGACGTAATACGCGCGGTCACCCTGCCGCCGGTCCCGTTCCCGGGTTGCTACCGCCGAAAGGGCGCCCAGATCGTCCGATTCAAAAAGGAGCAAGGCTTCGCGTTCCGTCAGGCGGGTTGGAGGGGCAGCTACGCCCCGGAGAGGATCTTGCGGAACCAAAATGGAATTCGCGACTTCTGATTCGATCATGTAAAACCAGGAAAAGGCGTGAGAGTATCCGAATGTATGGTTGCCGTAAAGCGTAAGCGCAGGGTGTTCGTAACCGGCATGGGTGTGGTTAGCCCGCTTGGTCCGAATGTTCCTGAGACCGAGCGAGCGCTCCTGGCCGGCAAGGATGCCGTGTCCGAGGTGACGCTCTTCGACGTTTCAAGGACGCGCTGCAAGACTGCCGGTCAGGTCGAGGGTGCTTGGTTGTCGGAGGCTGTGCCGCGTTCGCGTAAGGCAAACCGTCTGCACCGGAGCGCGCGCATGGTCACGCTGGCCTTGCGCGAGGCGCTCAACGGGGCGGGCGCCGCTGTGCGGCCTGAACGGCTGGTGATCGCCACCTCCAGCGGCGGTATGTCGAACGGCGAAACCTACTATCGCGAGACGCTCCGGTCAGGTTCCCGGCGGCGCTTTGCCGAGTACGTGGCAAATTACACGCCGCAAAAGCCGGTCCTGGACGCTCTGGAGGCCGTCGGATTGCGCCTGCCCGTCCAGATCCTGACCAACGCCTGCTCTTCAGGTGCAAATGCCGTCGGCCACGCCTTCGAACTGGTCCGCAGCGGCCTGTGCGGTTGTGTGCTTTGCGGCGGCTATGACCCTTTGGCTGAACTCGTCTTTGTCGGTTTTGATTCCTTACAGGCGTCCACGCCGGAAATGATCCGGCCGTTTGACCGTGGCCGGACCGGGCTTGTGCTGGGTGAAGGCGCCGCCGTGCTCGTCCTGGAAGATGAAACGAGCGCCCTCGCACGCGGGGCTGAGCCATTGGCGGAGCTGGTCGGGTACGGCGCGGCCACCGACACTTTTCACCTTACCCAGCCGGACCCTTCCGGTATCGGCATAAAACTTGCCATGGAACGGGCACTGGACACGGCCGGGGTTGATCCTGGCGAGATTGGCTACATCAACTGCCACGGTACGGCGACGGCCTTGAATGACGCTACGGAAGGTGCCGCGATCTCGGCCCTGTTTCCGCATCGGGTAGCGGCAAGCTCGACCAAGTCCATGATGGGCCACGCCCTTGGCGGGGCCGGCGCCATTGAAGCCGCCGTCTGCGTACTGGCTTTGCGCGGGCAATTCCTGCCGCCGAACCTCCACTTCCGGGAGCCGGACCCGGGCTGGACCTTTGAGGTGGTTGCAAACGAGGCGCGTCCTGCCGCGGTGGAGTATGCCCTTTCCAACTCGATCGGGTTTGGCGGGGTTAACGCCTCTCTGCTTTTTCGTCGATGAACAGCGTCATTCTCGGGGTCGGGGCGATGACGCCGGCCGGGGCGACGGCGGTCGAAACCTGGCGGCTGTTAACCGAGGGATACAGCGCCCCGCGCGTGCCGGTGCCGCAACCGCTCGCGGAAAGGAATTATCTTTACTGCGCGGTACCGGAGAAATTTGTCCGAACCGTTGGGCGCCAGGCGCGCCTGCGTCGTTCCGGTGTGCTCTCGCTCTTCGGCGCATCGGCCGCATTTGACGCCCTCAAGGATGCCCGGGTGGAGATGACGCCGGCATTCAGCGCTAGCTGCGCCCTCGTCTATGGGGTTTCGTCGGGTGGCGTGCAGTACACGCGGAGGTTTTACCACGAAATCGTGACCCAGGGTGCCTCTTCGGCCAGCCCTTTACTTTTTCCCGAAACGGTTTTCAATGCCCCGGCCAGCCATCTGGCCGCGTTGCTCGGGTTGAACGGCAAGACGTACACCGTCGTCGGCGACTCGGCGGTCGGGTTGTCGGCAGTCCAGCTCGGGGACGAACTCCTGGCGCTCGATCCGGAGGTGGAACACGTGCTGGTGGTTGGAACCGAGGAGGTTGACTGGCTGTTGCCGGATGCATTTGCGGCCTGGCGCCTCACGAGCAAAGACGGGCGTTGTGAAGTGTACGGCGCCCGCACCGGTCTGGTTTTCGGTGAGGGCGCCGGGGCGGTATTGCTGGGGCGGCAGGGTGACGGACCGGTGATTGTCCGGGCGCACCCCGGGCAGACCTTCTTTTCGCGTCAGGACAGCCGGCGGGTTGCGCCCGAAGTTTTCCAGGGCGTCGTGGGTGCAGACCGGCCGGATGCGATCGTTACCAGCGCCAACGGCACCGTCGCGGACACAGTCGAGCAGGAAGCGTTCGCCCGGCTGAACCTGGCGGCGCCGGTGTACAGTTACAAGCCGGCTCTGGGCGACGCCCTGGGCGCGGGAGCGATCCTGCAGACTGTGTTTGGGGCGCTGGCATTGCGGCACCAGTACCTGCCCGGCACCGTGTGCGCGGGCGACAAGTACCCCCTGGTGAACCGGCAAAGCCGGTCCTTGCCCATCGAGCGGGTGCTCGTGACGGCAATCGGCTTCAATCAGCAGGTGGGAGCATTGCTGCTCGGGCGCACGGGGCTTTGAACGATCGGCGGGCGCCGAGGAATTCGAAGAATTATAAATATAGGCTGCGATTCGCGCTCCTGAAAGATTGATCGTCCCCGTCAACTCCGCCATAATCATCGATCATGCCTAGCAAGCCGGCTGCCGACGCCGTCCGCTCGTCCGCCGTTGAGGATTATTTGGAGCGGATTCTGGATCTGATAAATACCAAGGGGTATGCGCGAGTGGCGGACATCGCCCAGGGATTAAAGATCTCGCAAGCCAGCGTTACGAACATGGTTCAGCGGCTCGATGCCGAGGGCTTGCTTAAATATGAAAAGTACCGCGGCCTGGTGCTGACCACCGCCGGCGAGACGCTCGCCCGAAACATCATGCGCCGGCATCACTTGCTGACTGATTTTCTGCGGATGCTTGGCGTTGACGAGCCGGTTATTTATCGTGATGTCGAAGGAATGGAACACCACATCAGCCCCCAGACGTTACATGCCATCGAGGCGTTAGTTGAAGAGCTAAAATCGCAACCCAAACTCCTCAGCCGTATCCGCCCTCACGCTCATGGCAATTGAACCGTGCGCATTCGAGGGTTGGACGCGCAATTTGCGGTTATCCAACGATTCCGTTGAGCTGATCATCACCCTTGAGATCGGGCCGCGGATCATGTCGTACCGGCCCTTGGCGGGGCGGAATATTTTCAAAGTCCTCGTCGACCAGGCTGGCGGGAAACAGGAAGCCGATTGGAAGCTGCGAGGCGGCCATCGGCTCTGGCTGGCCCCGGAAGACTACGGGCGCGAGAACAGCCTCACCTACATCATCGACAACGACGAGGTCGAACACGAGATCCTGGGGGACCACAGCCTCAGGGTGGCGCACACTGCTAAGGCGCCGCACCGGCTCCGGCGGGAAATGCGGATCCACCTCGCCGCGACCGGCCCGAAAGTAACGGTCGAACACACGCTCTACAACGCCGGACCCGAGCCGATCCTGGGAGCCCCCTGGGCGTTATCGGTGATGGCCGCGGGAGGGTTCGCCATCGTTTCTCAACCCGGCCTGGGAACCCACCCGCAGGATTACGTGCCGAATCGCCGGCTGGTGCTTTGGCCCTTTACCGATTTGTCCGACGAGCGGTTTCGCCTTGGGGCGCGGCTCCTGCGGTTGTACCAGACCAATCACAAGCCGATCAAATTCGGGCTGCAACACCGGGACGGGTGGGCCGGCTACGTGCTCGGCGATCACCTGTTTTTGAAGACGATCCCCTTCCTGGAAGGACGGGAATACCCGGATTTCGGGTCCAATTTTGAGGCCTTTACCAATTGGGATTTCCTGGAGGTGGAAAGCCTCGGCCCGCTGCAGCCGCTTGAGCCGGGCGCTTCGGCCCAGCACGCGGAGCAGTGGGTGGTCTTCGCGGGGGTAAACCTGCCGGATCCGCAGGAGGAAGAAGCATTCCTGGCGGCGCTGGAACCGTACACGCGGCAATTGTCATGATGTCGAGAGCACTGGCGGCCATCTGTCTCGCAACGGTTTTGCTCGCCGGCGGGTGCGCCACGACCAGCGACTTTGAGGCACGGACAGCGGCCCTGAATCAAACGATCGCCCAAGAGCCGCCCGGGAACTACTTCATCGGGCGGCGCATGTACCGGCGCGCATACTTTTTCTGGGGTTACGTCCGCAGGCCTCGTGAGCCGTGGAGTAAAGCGCAACTGGTGATGTTCAACGAACAAAGGCTTCACGCACCGGACCGGGAAGCCACCGCCATCGGGTACGACAACAATTACGAGTACCGGTTGGAAGGGTATTTCTCCGGTGAGCAGGTGTATGAACCCGCCTCGAATCGATTTTATCCTGAATTTGTCCTGACAAACTATAAACTGTTGTCGACCGCGCCGCCCCAGATTTTTCGGGATGCAAAGGCGACCGATCCGAATCGCATCTTCATCGATAACCCCGACTGATGCGGCTTTATCCTGTTCTCTGAGTTCATGGCCGAGATTGACCGTTTCCAACACTATCAGGTTCTCAAGCATCCGGATGGCAGCCTCTGGGAGCTTGGCCGCGGGGCCATGGGCGTCACGTATAAGGCATTCGATACCAGCCTGCGCAGTGAGGTAGCCCTTAAAGTTATCAGCGCGCCGTACCTCAACAGTGAAATGGCCCGGCAGCGTTTCCTGCGAGAGGCGCGGGCTGCCGCCCAGCTCCGGCATCCGAACGTCGCGACGGTGTTTCACCTGGGGGAGACCGACGGCACGTTTTTCTATGCCATGGAGTTCGTGGACGGCGAAACGGTGGAGCGCCGGGTCCAGCGGGACGGGCCGTTGCGGGTCGACATGGCGCTGAGGATTGCCCGGCAGGTGGCGCGCGCCCTGATCGCCGCCGACCGCCAGCACCTGGTCCACCGTGACATCAAACCGGCTAACCTCATGGTCGTCCGGGATGATGACGACGATCACCTTCTGGTCAAAGTGATCGATTTCGGTCTGGCCAAATCGATGGTCCCGACCACCGACCAGTCCATGACGGTCACGCTGGGAGGCTTCGTCGGCACGCCCCACTTTGCCAGTCCGGAACAGCTCCAGGAACGGCCGATCGACATTCGTTCGGATCTCTATTCACTGGGCGCCTCGCTCTGGTACATGCTCAGCGGGCGCCCGCCGTTCCAGGGCTCGCTGGCCAGCGTCATCCACCAGCACCTTGGCCAGCCGCTGCCGCTGGAGGTGCTGGCCAAACTGCCGCCGCGAGTGGCGGAGCTGCTGAAGGTCATGCTGGCGAAACGGCCGGAGGAACGGATCCAGACCCCGGCCGATGTTAAGCAGCGCCTGGACGACCTGATTTCCGAACTGCGCGGGTTGAGCCCGACCCTCGTAATCGCACCTCACCCGGGAGCGGGTGCGGGGACCGGCAGTTCGTCGGCATTTGCGACCGGCCAGGTCATCCGGGGCCGGTACCAGTTGCTTGGTCACGCCCCCAACGATCGCACCCTGTTCAAGGCCAAAGACTTACACGCGAACCGGATCGTAGGGCTCCGGCCGTTGTCGCCCGGCATTCACCATGATCCGGCGCGCCTGGAAGCGGTTCAGCAGGAAGTGCAGCGTGTAAGGGCGGTCTATCATCCAAACGTGCTGCCGGTCTACGGCCTCGAGACCCACGAGGGCGGCGTAATGCTCGTGAGCCAGTGGGTGGCCGGTTTTTCTTTGCAGGAACTACTCCGGGTCCGGCGCGAACTTTCGTGGGAGGAAAGCGAGCGGCTGCTGCGCCCGGTTTCCACCCTCCTGGATTTCCTGGCCGACCGCCAGCTCTCGTTTCACGCGTTGCAACTGCGCGGCATCCTGGTTGAAGCGGCCGAGGCGGAGGAATCCCAAACGACGCTTCTCCGGACCAGCGTTGCCGAATGGCCTGCGTTCACGATCAAGGTTGACCCGCTCAGCGTCGCGACCCTGGACGAGGTCCGCATGGTTGAGCCGACCCAGACGTTGGTTGAGCTTCCCACCGGCGAGATCGCGCCCCGCCCGGTGCATCAATTGGCCCGGCTGGGCTATGAACTGCTCGGGGGCGTGCGCGTACCGTCGAGCCCGGGTGCCGGCCTGCCGCGGTTTACTCCCTTGGCTAACCTGACCGAACTGGGTAACAGCGTGCTGCGCCAGGGCCTGAACGAACCGGAAAAATTTCCCTCGGCGCTCGATTTCCTTTCCGAACTTGCCGGAGCGCAATCCCGGATGCCGCCGAGCGTCCGCCCTGCCTCGACCGCCGTGGGAACCGCCGCGGCGGCCGGTAAAGAGGGGCCGCATCCCGAGAAGGAACCGGCGTCACCGGCGCCGGCGAATGAAGAAGCCGCCTTGGACCTGCGATCGACGGCTACCGGACGGTTGCTCCAGCTTGTGACCGCTCTGATCACCCTGCTGCTGATCGGGGCATTGGCTACGCTCGTGTTGACCAATTGGAGGGAGCGCAAACCCGCCGTCGTCGGCAGCGAACCGGTGGCGCGCCAAGGGGCGGTCTCGGTAAATACGAAACCGGAAGGCGCCACGGTGAAGGTCGATGGCCAAACGCTCGGCAAAACGCCATTGATCGCCGCACCGCTGCCAAGCGGCCAGCAAGTCCTGGTGCTCGAGTTGCCGGGCTATCATTCCCGGCCGGTACAGGCCCTGATCAAGGAGGGCGCCGTCAATAACCTCGGTATACTTCCCCTGGTGTATGAAGCCGGACAAATAACCGTGAAAACAGATCCGCCAGGGGTCGGTTTTGAGCTTGTCGGGCCCGACGGAAAGGTCACGGTTGGAAATGCGCCGGCCACGATCGACAACCTGCCGGTAGGCCATTACGTCGTCCACTTGCACCGGCCCGGCTTCGGCGGGACCGTCGATCAGGAAGTCAATGTGAGCGCCGGCGCCCCGGCAATCGTGGGGCGCGCGTTTTATGGCGCGAACGTCACGCTTAAAAGTGATCCGGAAGGAGCCACGATTTACCTGGGTGATCGTGAGTTGGGCAAGACGCCGGCCACGGTCATCCTGCCCGGGGACAGCGTGGAATTGGTATCCAGGTTAGGAGCGCTCACCCCGGTCAGCCAGATCGTGAAACCGGATCCGAACGGTTCGACGGTGGTCGAATTCAAACACCCGTACGGGATTGTGCTTGTAACCAGCGACCGTCCGGACGCCGAGGTAAATATCGACGGGGCGAAGCTGGGCAAGCCGCCCCTGCAGGGAATTTTGCCTCCCGGACGCCATACGGTCACGGTCCGTGCCGAAGGCGCTCCGGAACAGACGCGGGTGACCGATGTCGAAGACGCCATCAAGGTGCCCCTGGCATTTACTTTCAAGCCGGTGGCCGAGACCGCAGAGGTGCAACCGGATGCGCGCCCGCCTCGTCCGGTAAAGGCCGGCGTCGCCGAACCAGCCCCAGCCCTTCCAGCAGCCCCGGCCGCGACACCGCCGGTATCGAAGACGCGGGCGGAGGCCGGAATGGAAGAAGAACGCCGGCCCGTGCGCCGGGCGGCCCCGGTGTACCACAATGAAGAAGACTTCAACCGGGCCCGGGATCGGGCCTACGACCATTTCGATGCTGAGTGGGAGGCCCGCAAAAAGTCGCTCGAACGGGAGAAAGACTATTACGATTGGCAAATCGATCATTCGTCGGGCAGCGCCCAGGAGCATTGGAAGGCCAGGAAGGACGACGCGGAGCGGCGGCGCGACCACCTCGATGATGAGAAGGATGCCGCCAAACGTGACCTGAAGCGCCGCTGGAACGATGATTAATTCGATTTAGACGGTTATATGGGTAACATTTCGACCGGGTTTCAGTCCCGGCGGGGTGATGGAACTTAGGCCAGGGTTTAGCCCACTGCCATTTAGTTAAGGGCCGGCGGAGGGCGGCGCTTTCGTCCCGCAGGGATGGCTGATCTTAGCCAGGGACTTCAGTCCCTGGAAAGGGCATTCAAGAGGGATCGCGTCCCGTCGGGACGCCTGAAGGCGTGCGCCAAACCAAGCAGACGTCAAAGGTTGGGGGACGTTCGGGGTTTTGGCGTTGAGGGTTGCGCCGGAGATGCTGCGCACCTCGTTGAACGGGTCTTGCACAAATTTATATAGTTACCTCGGTGGAATTTCGACCGGGTTCCAGCCCTGAAGGGGCGGCAGAACCTAGCCCAGGGTTTACCCTGGGTAGCCGTCAAATCACGATAAGCCCCGGAGGGGCGGCAGAAGGCGTCATAGAGAAGATTATGGATCAAACGGGTAGCCTACGCCGCATCGGAAGGCTATCCCTTCGATCCGCAATCTTTCCTCTGGTGCAGCACCTTGAAGGCGGAACCGGCCCCTTCCGGATCAGCCAGGAAATCCCGTATTTTATCCTTACCGCGCTGAGGTGCCCAGGTGAGGAGAAACTGTTGCTGGGTTACGCACGCGACCGGGACCAGACCCGCGGCTGCGCCCCAGCGTTTCAGGTCGTCAAAGTTCACGTCGGCCGTGAGGTCCTGATGACCCGGACGACGGTAAACATCCAGCCCGGTCAGGCGTTGGTGATGGACGTAGGCGCGAAGGGTGCCGTCGGGGCGCCGGCGATACACCTCGCGCGCCGAACCGCCATAGTCGACGGTCAGGAGCGATCCACGCCCCAGCGATTGCCCAAGGCCCCTCAGCCAGCGTCCATAACTTTCATGCACTTCGACCCTTTGCCCCTTAGTCGGGGGAGTCGTCCACCCATTCAGGGCGGAGCTATCGGGCAGATCGGCCGCCTCAAACGACCGTTCATCCCACATCCCGTTTTCGTGGCAGAAAAAAAGTTCTCGCCAGCCATCGTCCCCACGGACAAACCGCCGGCACGGGAAGGCATCCACAAATTCGTTTGAGAAAAGCAAAGCCTCGCCGTCCGCAGCCTCGACGGCGGTTTTCACGTCAGGATGCCAGGACACGCCGTGCCCTCGGAGGCGTTCGCGCTGAACTTCCCGCAACTTCGTTGAGATTTCGACGATGTGATAACTGAAACCGAGTCGAGCCCGCCAGCCCAACCGGCGCAGGACGGCTCGGGCCAGGGAGCCGTCGCCCGCGCCTGATTCGATGAGTTGAGGGCGGCGGAAACGTAAACCGGCAGCTTCCGCCTTGGCCCAGGCGGCGATGGCATACCCGAGCGCGTCGCTCAAGGTCGCCGATGTGCTGAAGTCTCCTTCGCGCCCTACCCTGGCCACGTGCGCGGTGTAGTAACCCGCTTCCGGATCGTACAGCGCAAGCTGCATGAAGCGGTCGAATCTCAAACAACCGCCTTCGATTTCCGCTTGTCTGGCCAGCCAGTTCGACACGCCGGTGCCAATCCGTTCAGCCGCTCAGGCGAGCAGGTCGTGTTTGAAGACGGCCGCCCCTTCAACACTTTCAACAAAGTTAGTCAGCAGCAGAATGCAGCGTTCCACGTCGGCAAGGTCCACCATTTCCACCGTGGAATGCATGTAGCGTAACGGGATCGACACCAGCGCGCTCGGGATGCCGCCGCGCGTCAGGTAGAGTTGGTCGGTGTCGGTGCCGGTGCTGCGCGAGGAAGCCTCATGCTGGAGCGGGATAGACGCCTTCTGCGCGGTCTGGATAAGGCGCTGGACAACTTGGGGATGGTTGGCCGTGCCGTGAGTGATCGATGGGCCGCCGCCCAATTTGGTGCCGCCGTGTTTGTTCCGGTCAATGCCCGGTGAATCCGTCGCGTGGGTCACATCGAGCACGATCGCCACGTCCGGCCGGAGCCGGTATGCCGCCATTTTGATGCCGTGGCTGCCGATTTCTTCCTGTACCGCGTTGAGCGCCTGGACGGTCGCCACCGGACGGTGGTCCCTGGCCGCGAGATTCGCCAGGACCTGGGCCAGAATGAAACTTCCGATCCGGTTGTCAATCGCACGCCCGACCATTCGGCCCGGCGTGAGTTCTTCGGCCGTGTCGACGTATACCACCGGGTGTCCGACCCGGATGCCGCGGCTGTCAACCTCGCCGCGGTTTCGCGCCCCGATGTCGATGAACAATTCGTGCAGTTGCGGCACCTTTTCGTTTTCACTGTCGCGGAGATGCACGGCGGTATTGCCGATTACTCCCCGCACCGGACCTTGGTCCCCGAGGATCTGAACCCGCTTGCCGCGCGCGATCGCCCGGTCGCTGCCGCCCGTGCGCGTTACGTAAAGGAAACCTTCCTCAGAAATGTTCTGGATCATGAATCCGATCTCGTCCGCGTGCGCCTCCAGCATGATTTTAAAGGATGGGTTCGTGCCGTTTCGCACGGCCCAGGCGTTCCCGTACGCGTCGTTTTCCACCGCGTCGGCAAACCGGCTTACGAATCTGAGCCACACCTTTTGGCCCTCCACTTCGAACCCGGACGGGCTGGGGGTGTTCAGCAGCTGAAAAAGGAAATGTTTAGCGTCGCTGTTCATGCTTCAAACGACAGCTAACGTGAGAACACCTGCGATTGCAAAAAGTAGCGGGCGTCCGCGGCTTGCAAAGCGGCTCGGAAATAGGCACAGTATACCTTATGTCCCTTTCTGAGCGCGCCGCCAAAGCCGCAAAGATCGCTGAGGAACCTCAGCTATACAAAGTTTGTGAAGGTTGTGATTCGATTGTAACCAAGCGCGTCACGACTTGCCCCAGCTGCCACGGTTACCGGTTCAACGAGGATCCGCAGGCGGTTGTCCAGCAGGCCAAGATTCTTGGCACCCGCGAGAAGACCAGCGTTCTGACCGAAGACCTACAGTAGAATCGTTGGCCTTGGGGCCCGTTGCGGGCGGGATCAGCCGGTCCGGTGCTCTCCGGCGGCCATGCCGGTTTTCCGTTTCAGCGGTTATACCGGTTCATTTTCCGAACCGAGGGCCTTTTGCGGAGCCAGATAGCCCTTCACATAATCCTCCACGGCCGTTTCCAGCGTGAAACGGGGGCCCGTGTAGCCCGTCTTGCGAAGCCTCCGGATGTTCGCCTCCGTAAAATACTGGTATTTTCCCTTGAGCGTGTCCGGCATCTCCACGAACTCGATCTGGACCGGGCGATCCATGGCCTGAAATAAGGCATCGGCAAGGTCGATCCAGGTCCGTGCTCGCCCGGATCCTAAGTTGAAGATGCCGTTGGCTGAGGGGGTTTCGGCGAGGTGAATCGTCATCTCGACCGCATCCTTCACGTAGAGAAAGTCACGTTTCTGCTCGCCATCGCGAAATTCGGGGCGGTAACTGCGAAACAGTTGGATCACACCCGTCCGTCGTACCTGTTCAAACGCTTTCTGGACGAGGCTGCGCATCTCGCCTTTGTGACCCTCGTTCGGGCCGAACACGTTGAAGTACTTAAGCCCGACGATTTGAGAGAGGTAATCGTTCCGCTTTGCGTGCAGATCGAACAAATGTTTGGAGTACCCGTACGCGTTCAGGGGACGCAGCCGTTCCAGGCCGCCTTCGTCGTCCTCCATCCCTCGGGTGCCGTCTCCGTAGGTGGCGGCGGAAGATGCGTACACGAAACGCATGTCATGCCGTAAGGCCCATCGGCAGAGCTGCTTTGTGTACTCGAAGTTGTTTCGCATCAGGTAACCGGCGTCGCGTTCCGTGGTAGCTGAACAAGCGCCCAGATGGAAAACGGTGCGGACTTCGCCAAGCGCCGGATCATTTGCAAGCACCCGTTCCAGGAGGCTGTCGGCTCCCACGTAATCATCGAACTGCAGGTTAACGAGGTTACGCCACTTCTCGTCGGTGCCGAGGCGGTCGCTTACCAGGATGCGGTAAAGGCCACGCCGGTTTAATGCCCAGACCAGGGCACTGCCGATGAAACCGGCACCCCCGGTCACCAGAATTTTGCCGCCATTCAAGGTGCTCACGCGCGTTGCAATCACGAGCCCATCGGCGTTCATTGTGCAACTCTAAAAGCGACGTTTGGATGCCTAGGTTTATCGTTCCACTCGGTGGGGTCCTCTTTTTTGTTCTTGCCGCAATGTTGTGGGTCTTGACCCGGAATCCGTCACCACCCATCCGTGCGGAGCAGCCCGACGAGTTTTCGGCCTTGCGGGGCTTGGCTGAACGCACTGCCCGGCAGGTGCTGCCGGAGGCCGGTGTCACCCGGCAGAAGGTGGAGCTTACGGTACCCAAGGCGAGAATTGAGGATGAAACCAGCCGGGTAAAGACGCTGGCCGCCGGCTTTGGCGGCAGCGCCATCGCTTCCCCGCTTGGGGATGGCGGAGCTGACCTTTTGGTGCAGTTACCGGTCGAACGCAGCGCCGCCTTTCTGGCCGCCGTGGCGGGTCCCGCCGAACCACGCCTCCCGATGCCGGCATCAACCAGTGCAGACAAAGTATTTGTCGAAGTGATCCTGGAGGACGTGCCGGCCCCCGCGCTATGATTCTGGTCACCTTCGCTCTGCCTGCTGAAGGTCAACCTTTTGAGCGCCGGCTGCGTCGCCGGGTAGGAAGAGGCCCATGCCTCCGTGGTGAGTTGCATGGAACGCCGGTCGGCGTCGTCTACGTTGGGATAGGGTTCAAACAGCAGGATGCCCTTAAGCGTTGCCTTGACCAATGCAAGCCGCGTCTGGTCATCTGCTCGGGGTTTGCCGGCAGCCTGCGATCCTTGGTCCGGCCGGGGGATTTTCTCATTGCCCGCAACTTCTCAACGGTCGGGTCTATCCAACCCTACCTCGACCGGGCGGAGGCGGCCGGTGAATTTCTGAACGTGACTACGGTCACTTCGGCGGCGGCCAAAGCCGGGTTATCCGTCAGCGGATCCTTTCTGGCGATCGACATGGAGTCCGCCGAAGTCAGCCGTACCTGCGCGGCGCACGGCGTGCCCGTCCTGGTCGCTCGGATGATCTCGGATGCCGTCGACGAAGAGATTCCGGGCTTGTTCCTGGGCCGCCCCCTCCGGCACCCCCGGGAATTGGTTGAGGCCGTCCGTTTCGCCGCCCGGATGCTGTCGCTTCGCGCGCGTCTGGCCGGCCGGCTCAGCGAGTTGATCCGGCCATCCGCGTTCACGTTCGCGTCCGGCGATGGTCCTGTGCAGCCGGAAGGCCGATTATAAGAGGAGCTGCGCCGGGCCGGCAACTTCCGGCCGTACGCCACCCTCGGCACCGCCTTCCGGCGGCGCCGGCAACACGAGTGGCAGGATGCCTCGGAGCGCCTGTTGCAGATTCGTATAGACGCCGACGGCCAACGATTCGCGCAGCCGCCTGATCAGGCGGGCGGCGCCTTTGTGCGGTAAACTCCACAGGCCGACGAGGATGGTGGCCTCGGGCAGTGTAGTTCGCAGGAACCGGACCATATTGTCAACGGCCGGTGCTGATTTTACGTCGATCGAGGAAAGGAGGACGGTGGTCGCCTGAAGTTCCTTGAATCGTTCCTGCTTTTCGGCACGCAGCATTTTTCCCGAAAGCACGTGAGCGTTGACGCCTTCCCCCCGCAGCAAGACCTCGATCACTTGGCCCACGATCTCGTCGCCTTCCGTAATGAACGGCATGATCACCAAGGCCGGTGGTTCCGACGCAGCCTGTTCCAGGTTGGCTTCGGCCGGTCCACTTGGCAGGGGAGGCGCCAACTCGTCGATCAACTCGCGCATTTGCTGGTAAATCCGCGCCTTCACCTGCTTGGAAGCCGAGCCGGGGAAAAGCTCGTTTTCGATGGTGCGGATCATCGGCATCAGCACTTCTTCCGCCGTTTCCAAGGTCAGCCGCGCTCCGGTAATTTCGTGCAGGAGCGTCTTTGCCTCCGCGATCCTGTTCTCCGTGAGCAGGCGCACCAGCTTTACCTCCATGGCCGTCGGCGGTTCCGAAGCGAGCAGGATGCTGCAGAAGTGAAACGCTGGGAAATAACGCCCCAGGACAACCAGGCAAGCCGTTAACGGGGTGGCCAGCACCAAGCCGATCCCGCCCCAAAGCCAGGTCCAGAAGAGTGCCGCCGTGATAACCGCCAGGGGAGACATTCCCGTGCTGCCCCCTAATACGATGGGCTCAACCACATTGTTGGTAGACACCTCAAGGATGCAGTAAAGGCCCAGCGTCAGCACCGGCGTCATCCAACCCGTCGAAGTGGCAATCGACAGCAAAATGGGAAAAGCCGCCGAAATCCAGATACCCACGTAGGGCAAAAATCGCAGCGCCATCGTGAGCACCGCCCAAAGAACGGCGTTCGGGATTCCAAGAAAATAAAGCCCGATACCAACCGCCAGGGCGAAAACGCTGTTCACCTGGAGTTGCGCCCGGAGAAACCCGCTGAGACGGGTGCCGGCCTCATCCACGGCCAATGTGGTCATGGCGGTATGCGAATGGCCGACCAGCCGCAGGAATCGACGGCGGATCCGCTGGCGCTCCAGGAGCATGAACACGACGAGCAGCACGACGATGACGCCTTCAGTCACCGGGCCCACCAGAGGGGTCAGGCTGTTTCGCGCCAGCGCCAGGAGCCCCTCGCCGCTGCCAACAATCTGAACCTTCGTCGGCTGGCCCTGCTGCTGGGCGTCAGCGGCGGAGGCCGAGACCTTCCCAAGCTCGTTGACCAGGTCGCTCACGTTCTGCATCGCGACGCTGAACGGTCCGGGCGGCCCATGCTGGAGCGATTCCCAGCGGGCCACGATGTTGCTCCGGTATTTCGGGACCGAATTGATCAGGTCCAACGCCTGCGTGGACACGACCGCGCAGAGGACCCCGATGATGATGAAGGCAATGGCCACAACGCTCAACACGGCCACTACCCGCTTGAACCCGCGGCTTTCCAACCACGATACGGTCGGCGTCAGCAGCAGGCTGAGTAACCCTGCAAAAGCAACAGGCAACAGAAAATCTTTCGCCCAGGCAAGGGTCCCGAGGACGAGAAGGAAATACGCAAGGTGAATCAGCTTGCGCAGTTCCGAAGGAGTCTTGAATTCTACGGCTTCCGGCATAAAATGAGCTACTGCTCAGACGGGATTCCAATGTATAATAATCGATCCGGGTCGCGGTTTGGATCGTCGCCGGTCCCCTGGACGGTTGTCACGCGGCAGGCGCGGCGGCGAAAAGAGTCGCACGGCGGAAAGAAGAATTACAGGCTTGACATTCGCGACTCACCCCCAAGATCGACCCGGCACCCGGCTCAGTCCGACATCGCTCGATTTGCCGGTACCTCAACGGCAGCGCCTCTTACCTTAGGTTTGAGCTGACGCAGCGTAAATGCCAGGAAGAACGCGCCTAACATCAACACCGCCCCTGCCACAAAAGGCGTGTTGCCGTACTGAAAATGTGCCCGGCTATGGTCGGCCGCCAGCAAGAAGCCGCCCATGGCCGGCCCAAACACCCGGCCGAGGCTGCCCGCCGCCTGTAACGTCCCGAGCACCCGGCCCTGCACGGCGCCGGAAGCGCCTTTCGAGGCCAGCGCGTTCAGCGTCGGCGTAGACAAACTGTTGCCTGCAGCCAGGCCGATGCTGAAAAGCACAAAGAGCGGCAACGACGTGGCCAGGGGCATCAGGCCCATGCTCAGCGCCAGGAGAAAAAGACCGGTTACGGCGAGATTCAGATCGCCGTAGCGCTTGCTCAACCTTCCGATTGCACCGCCCTGGATCAGGGCACCGATCAGGCCGATCAGGACGAAGAGGTAACTGATCTGGCTTTGTTTCAGGCTGAACCGGCGGGCGCTCACCTGCGGGTAGATCATCGTCACCACGGCAAACCCGGCAATCGCAACGAAATAGGTGAGGGTCAGGATCGCCAGACGCCGGCCGCCCGCCGCGGCGAGAATGGCGCGCAGTCCGGTAGGGGCACGCTCGCTGGCGAGCAGGTGCCGTTCGGGTTCAGGCAGGAAGGCCAGGACTGCCGCACCGTTCAACAAGGCAATGACCGCGGCAAACCAGAAAGGCGCCACGGGCGACCATTGGCTCAGGATTCCCCCCAGGGCCGGGCCCAGCACGAAGCCGACGCCAAACGCCGCCCCGATCAAGCCCATGCGCCGGGACCGGTTCTCCGGGGGAGTAATGTCGGCGATGTAAGCCGAGGCGGTGCCCACGCTCGCTCCCGCCGCGCCGGCGATGATGCGCGCCAGGAACAGCATCCAGAGCGCACCGGCGCTGGCCATGAGAACGTAGCCGATCGCAGATCCCAGCAGGCTTCCGAACAACACGGGTCTGCGGCCAAACCGGTCGGAAAAGCTGCCCAGGAGAGGCGAAGCCAGAAACTGCATGAAGGAATAGGAGGCCAGCAGCAAACCAATCTGCCATTCGTTGGCCGCAAACTGCTGGGCATACAACGGCAGGATCGGGATGATCATCCCGAAGCCGATCAGGTCGATAAAGATAATGCCTAAAATGATGCCGAGAGGTGATTTCTTCATGCTACTTCAAGGTTCCGTGCGTAACACCAAGCCGGGACTGGACGCGGAGCTCACGCCAGAGTGCGTCACCGGCAATTTTTCCGGCCAGTAAACGGCGGTACTCACGGATCAAATCTCGCGTTTGGTCCCGGTCTTCCTCCAAACACTCAAGCCGGAACAAACGCAGGCCTGCCGCATGCAGCGAGGAGAAAAATGCAGCCCCGCTCTGCGCCTGGGCATTGAACACCGTATTCCGGCAACCGGCATCTGCAAGCACCGGGTGCTCAGCCCCGACGCGGTCACGCACTTTAAGCCGGTGCCGGTCACACGGCCGGCCGCAATCGGTGTAATCCTTGCCCTGCGAAAGGAACGCCGCAAAGACGCAGTGCTCCATATGAAACATGGGCATGTGCTGGTGCAGGGTGAGTTCGAAGCGCTCGGCCGGCCGGTAAGAAAGCAGGGTAAGCACCTGCACCAGGTTCAGATCGTAGGAAATCGTGAGCCGATCCAATCCTTGTGCGAGCAGAAATTCGGCCGTCAGCGGATTCGCCACGTTCAACGAAAAATCGCCGTGCAGCCTGAATCCTTTGTTCCGGAAAAACGTGATCGCCCCGAGGTTGCGCACCAGAACCCCGTGCGGCCCCGCGTTCTCAATCAACCGGAAAAATCCGGCTTCGCCCGGCTTCTGGATCCGCGGGGTCGCCAGAAAGAGGTCGCACCTTGACCCAAATTCCCGAACCGCGTCGCGGTACCGGCGAACATCCTCAAAATCGACGTACACGGTCGCCACCCCTTCGTTGCATGCGGACTCAACCTGTTCCCAGGTCCGGCAGAGAACACTAAGTTCCTCGGGCCCTTCCGCCGGTTGGCGCGGCCGCAGCAGGTCTGCGACGCTCCGGGGCGGGGGCTGGTCGTGCCGCGGTTGGTCCTGCAAAGCGGCGTCCTGATTGCGCACCGCTTCCGCCAATTGCGTCATGGCTTCACGGCGCAACTCATTCAACCATGAGGAAGGGGCAAACAAGTTCCCGCGCAGCTCGCTGCGTAGATCGCCGAGCCGGAACCCGGTGCCGCCGAGGCGGCCGAGCTGGTCCCGCAACCTTTCTGCCGTCAGCGGACTGCTGCGCGCTTCGGCCAGGGTAGCGGCGGAGGATACCGTGACCGGCGCCTGACCCGGTTTCGCATCCGCAACCCTCACCGTGAGGGTGAGCGGTTTTCCGGCCTCGCCCGTGACCAGCATGTCAACCGCCGGCTCCCCGGCCGGCTTATTGAAGTTGCGATCCGCCCCGAACGTCTGGCGCAACCGGCGATTCAAAACCGGATCATCGGTCTTCCAAACGCGGTTTCCCGGCTTGATCCGGCGGAAATCGATTTTGCCGTTGCCAAAATAAAGGCGCCGGCCGCGCACCACTTCAAACACGCGCCCGCCCTCCTCATGCTCCGTGTCTTCCGCGCCGCCGAACACAATGCCGTCCCCCGGTTTCACATCTGCAGGGGCGGACAATTCGACGTGATCCGGTCCGACGCGCGCCACCGTGCCGAGAAACGGGCCCCGTTTTTTCCCAAAGGTGCCGTCAACCAGGCTCTGGTGGTTCACCCCGTGCAGCCATCCGCTGAACAGGCCGCGCGAAAAGGTCATCTCGAGGGCGTACCGGTCCTGCCGGGATACCCGGGCAACGGGTTGTTCGTTGCCTAATCCCTCGTACGCACGGTCGATTGCACCCCGGTAGACCTGCGTGACCGCCGCCACGTACTCCGGCGATTTCAAACGGCCTTCGATTTTGAAGCTGGCCACCCCGAGCCGGATCAGCTCAGGCACTTCCTCGATCCCGGCGAGATCCTTCGGCGACAAGAGGTACTTTCGATCGCCCAAATCCACATTTTTTCCGTCCGCCATCAATTCGTAAGGCAGCCGGCAGGCCTGGGCGCATTCGCCGCGGTTGGCGCTGCGCTGGCCCAGCGACTCGCTCGTGAGGCATTGGCCGGAGTAGGCCACGCAAAGCGCTCCGTGAACAAAAACTTCCATCGGTACGCCGGCCGCCCGGAACCGCTGAAGTTCGCGCAACGAAAGCTCCCGCGCAAGGACCGCACGCCGGACGCCGAGCTCCTTGGCCAGTTCAAGACCTTCCGGAGACGTGATGGTCATCTGCGTCGATGCGTGCACCTCCAGGCCGGGCACGACCTCCTGTGCCAGGCGGGCGAGTCCCAGGTCCTGCACGATGATCGCATCCACTCCGGTCCCGGCCAGCAGCCGCAACTGCTGTTCCGCGTCGTGCAGTTCGTTTGTGAAAATCAGCGTGTTGAAGGTCACGAAACCGCGTACCCCGTGCCGGTGCAGGAACGCCATCAGTTCAGGCAGATCTTCCTCGGTAAAGTTATGCGCCCGAAGACGCGCGTTAAAACGCGTCAGGCCGAAGTAAATCGCGTCCGCCCCGTTCGCGACCGCTGCCCGGGCGCACTCCCAGTCACCGGCCGGGCTTAACAATTCAGGGCGCTGCAACATCCCGCCAAGTTATTCACCGCAGCCGCTAAGGCAACCCCGGCCAAGTGCCGGGTTCAGAACACCCAAAGAACGCAGAAGAGAGAAAACATCCACAGATTACGCAGATTAACACAGATTAAAGCACATGGCGGGCCCAACCGCTCCGAATCCCGAACCCCGAACTCCGAACTTTACCCGCCACCCGACACTCCTCCCCATTTGTGGCATTTTACCCGTGCGCACTCGCCTTACCATCACGCTCCTTTACATCATCCTGGCGCCACCCATTACCTTGCTTTGCCTGCGATTGGGCTCCTGGTGGGCCCTCCTGTTCCAATTCAGTTCACACCTGGTCCTTGTCCTGAACACCCTGATGCCTAAATGGCAGGGCTTCGGTCCGGTCTATACGCACTTCGGACCCCGGGGTGCCGAAGTCTGGATCACGATCGATGATGGACCGGACCCGACGACCACCCCGGACATGTTGAAGGTATTAGCCAGGCATTCCGCTCGAGCCACATTTTTCTTGATCGGCGAGAAGGTGCGGGCACACCCGGAACTGGTGCACCGGATCCTGGCGGCGGGCCATCAGATCGGCAACCACACCGAAACGCACCCGCAATTCCGTTTCTGGGGGCTTGGACCGTCCGCCTTGAAGAAAGAACTTATCGGTTTTGAGGAGGCCTGCGCCACGCTCGGCCTGCCGTGTCCGGCGCTGTTCCGGGCGCCGGTGGGGATGAAAAATCCGTTCCTCCATCCGCACCTGATCGCCCGAGGGTTGGTCCCGGTGGCGTGGACCCTCCGGGCGTATGACACTCGTCATCGAAACGCCTCCTTGATCCTGCGCCGTCTCGTCGGCGGAGTCCGTCCCGGCGCCATCCTTTTGCTCCATGAGGGGGTGGGGGAAACCGTGACCGCTCTGGACCAATTGCTGGCTTGGTTGTCGGAACAGAGCTATCGCACCGTGCTTCCATCTCTGGATCAACTTCGGACCAGGCCGGTCCCGCGGCATCAGCGGAGTGGCAGCGTCCAGGTTGATTCTTTTCGCGCCCCTCCCTTGAACCGGAACGCCGCTGGTCCAAACTCTCGTATGCAAAGCTTTTACGCGGCGCTTGCGGCCGCCCTGGAAGAGAGACTCGCCGTTATCGGCGACCAGACCCTGCGAACCCGGCAGCCGGAACTGCAAATCGAAAAATTGCAGGCGGTATCCGCCCGGATTGATGCCCTGAAGGCGCAGCTGCCGGCGGACGCCGATCCCATGTTGAGGCACTACCTGGACCGTATGAGCCTGAGCAAGGCCCTCGAGTTCATCCGCGAGCGCCACCTTGCCTCGCGCGGGTAGTTCCTGGCGATCCGTATGCAGATTGCGGTCCTGGCTGACATCCACGGAAATCTCCCGGCGTTGCTCGCGGTGCTGGACGACCTTGCCACCGTTGCGCCTGACCTCGTGATTGCGGCCGGCGATTTTCAAAACCGGGGCCCGCAGCCGCGTGAAGTCACGGAGCTGCTATTCTCGCGCGGATGGCCGATGTTGAGAGGTAATCACGAGGATTACGTCCTGCATCAGAGCGCCGGCATGGAGGTTCTCGATATTGCCGACCATTATAACTGGCTCCCGGCCCGCTGGACCGCGAGCGTCACCCGGTGCCGGTTGGACGCGATCCGCGCCCTGCCCATTGCCCTCGCCTTGAAGGGCCCGAACGGTGACTCGGTGGTTGTCGCCCATGGGTCGCCCCGATCCAATGCGGAAGGCTTTTTCCCGTCGACTTCGGACCGGGCCGCGCGCGAGATGTGCGGTGAGCCTCCGCCCGCCGTCCTTTGCTGCGGCCACACCCATTTCCCGCTCATCCGCCGGGTGGATTCAACCCTCGTTTTCAACGTCGGTTCGGTCGGCTTTCCTTTCGATGGTGACCAGCGTGCGGCCTACGGTGTCCTTTGTTTCCGTAACGGCAAATGGCACGCCGACCTTCGACGGGTACCGTACCCGGTTGATCAGGTGATCGGTTTCTTTCGTAAAGACGGCTTTTACGACAACGTCGGACCGCTGGGGCATATCATCCGGCGCGAACTCGAGAGCGCCCGTCCGCACCTCACCGCTTTTTACCAACTCTTCGGCCCGCTGCTCCGGGACCGGCGACTCACCATCTTTCAGGCCGTTGACGCCTACCTGGAAATGTCCCAGACGGCAATCGAGGAAGAATACCTGAAGATGCGCCGGAAACGAAGCTAACCTTCGAGATGTCGGGTCAAAATCAGCCTGATTTCCCCGGCCGCATACGGTTCTGGAAATCATTTATGATGCCCCTTTAAGAAAAACTCTATGGCAGAGCTTCTCGTTCTTGGGTCGGCTGCGGGCTATCCATGCCCGCGGACCGGGCACGCCTCTTATCTTCTCACGGCCGGTGGTCACCAGGTCCTGGTGGACGCGGGCGAACCCTGCAGCCGCACGCTCGCCGAGCACAACCTTTACCCGAGTACCCTCGACGCCGTGTTCATCACCCACGGGCACGCGGATCATACCGGCGGGCTACCGATGCTGCTGCAAACCGCCATTATCCTGGAACGCGACAAACCGCTGACGCTGGTTCTGCCGGAGGAACTGATCGAGCCCTTGCGGCACTGGCTGGAAGCAACCTACGCCGGGCCGTCCGTGTCCACGTTTCCGATGCAGTTTGTGGCTTGGGAGCAGCAACCGGTTTTCGAAGGGTTCGGTTTAACGGTCACGCCCAAACCTACCCGGCACCTCGAATACCTTCGCAAAAAGAGCACCCTTCCGCTGCACGCTTTCAGCCTCCGCATCACCGTAGAACAAGGGGTGGATCTCGTTTTTTCCGGCGACCTTGGCGGACCCGAGGACCTGGACAGCCAGTTAACGCAGCCGGTCGAGCTTCTGGTCTGCGAACTGGCCCATTTCGAACCGGAACGGCTATTGGAATACCTGGCCCAGAAACCGCGGATCAACCGGCTCGTCCTCACTCACATGGCTGAGCGGCTCGCGGGTCGGGGTAGCGAATTGGTCGCGCGCGCCCGGGATCTGCTCCCGCACACGTTGACCCTTGTGGCTGAGGACGGCCTGCGCCTGGGGCTTTAGCGTTAGCGCCAGGCCGGACACCGGATCCGGGGGCCGCCCTTCGTGTACCTCCTTCCCCTGCACGCGGACGCCAGGGGGAAAATCGCCGGCTGCAAGCTGGTACACTCGCGTATTATAAAGTTGGGATAAAGCCGTGACATCCCAGGTGCGTCATCGGTTCCCACCCTTAACCGACTGAGAGCAAAACATTGACATCCCTCCAGCGCCGAGGCACGCTCGCGCCCATGCCGGGGAAACCCTACCAGTCGAAGCTCAACCCGTACCTCCAGGAGATTCACCGGCTCCGCAGTCAGGCACCCCCGGTTTCGTACCAGGAAATTGCCCGTATCCTGCACGACAAACACGGTGTCGCGGTGAGCCCTAACGGGATCTTTTCCTTCGTCAAAGCCCGGTCCAGAAAGCGGGCCGTCTACACCATTTCCCCCGAGTTTATCGCCAATACGCCGGTTCCCGCCCCGCCGCGGTCCAAAGTTGAGGAACCGGAGCCGGTCCAGCGCGATGAACCGTCCGGTGGATCTTTCTTTGAAACGCCAACGTCGAAGCCCCGCCGAAAACCCAAGTACCACCTGAGCGAGGATTTCTAAGCTAAACTTCCATGAGCACCAAAAAGAAGAAACCTGAGGAAGAAAATGGAACGCCCACCCCCGGCGTACGCCACCGCATCGTGGCGCCGATTCAAGTCCGGGGCAACATCGGCAAATCGACTGAGGCGATCGTGCGCGGCGAATGGATGCGCGCACGCGGCATCGAATGGCAAGGATTCGATCTGGACCAGGACAATCGTACTTTCAGCGACACGTTTCCTGAAGAGGTTAAACGGGTCGAACTCTCCGCTGAACCGCACTCCGATCTCATTCGCATCCTGCGCTCCGGGACCCAGGCCAGGGTGACCACCATCGACCCGCGGGCACACCTCCAGTCGCTCATCCTGGAAACGTTGAAAATGCTGAGATTCCCGGAACTGGCCGCCGGTGAGGGATGCCGCCTGACGGTGCTCGTGTTCCCCATCGATGAACTCAGCGATATGGACGACATCGATCGTACCGTGGCTGAGTTGGGCGGTTCGGTCGATTGGGTCATCGTTCGCAATCCCCTCCTGCAGCGCCGGACCCGGATGTTTGACGGATCGGAGCTCGAAGCCGAACTGCTGCGGCTGGGTGCCGCTACCCTGACGTTACCCGCACTTTTGTCGGACACGCGCACTTACCTTCGCTCGAAAGAGGTCAAACTCGGCAGGGCCGTCAGCCCGGCCGAAGCGCTCAAGAACCCTGAAATCGACCTGCACATCACCCACCGCATGGTTCTGGAAGACTGGCTCCGGAAACTGTTCCGGCAGTACGACCTTGTTGCCGGACACTTCCTGCCGAGTGAAGAAGCGGGACGAATCACCGCTCCTGAGCCGGAGGAAGTTGCCACCGTGGCGAGCCGCCCGCAGAAGCGGGGTGCCAGGGTTAACCTCGCAAACATCGAGTAAATCCGACGATGACGCCGGTCGCTCTGCCGCGGCATCCGGCACCAAACCGGCGGTTAATCTCTCTTGCCCATGGCTGATGACGTCGTTCCACCGGACTACTGGCAGGCCGTCATCGCCGCGTTGCCGCCCGAGAAGCGGGATGCGGCTTGGCGCTTCTACGCCGAGCACGGGTTGGAGGTGGCGCACGAGGCGCGCGACACCCTCTCGGGCCTTCTGCTTTTGTTGGAGGCCAACGGATTGTTTATGGAGCGGTGCGCCCAAACCTTGCAGGAAAGCAGCGCCGCCCCGGCGCGCCTGTCGGAACTGAGCACGGGTTTGGCGAGGGTTGCGGATCGGCTTGATCGGCTTGACCATAATTTTCGGACCCAGGCACTCTCCGTTCACAGCGGAAATGCGGCCTCCGGGGTTCTCCGGGATCCCGCGGCGCCAGGTGCCGGTGGCCGGCGGCCCGCTGCGGAGGCCGTCGCAGGGCATCACCGCAAAACAGGGTGGGCAGGAAGATTCTGGGCAGCCGTACTCGTGATCATTATAGCGCTGGGAGCCGGCGCCTCCGGCTTTTTGGGCGGACGTCTTTGGGCGAAGCAGCGGCTGCACCAGGTCCGGGACCGCTACCGGGCGGTTGCACCGCTGCTCGATGATTTGAACGCACATGGGGGCTCGGTTCGAGCCGACCGGTTCACGCGGACCAAAGGCGGTTTGCCGGACTGGATCATCGTTGTGAATCCGGGAGAACATCGCAAAGTTGTGAATCCCGCCGTCGAGAGCAACGGTACCGGGGTGATTACGATCAGCCCCTGAGCACAGCCATAAGCCGTCATCCCTGAAAATGGCGGCCCGACGCACAACAGACCGAAGACGCCGGCAAATTCAAACAAACCACCCGTCTCGCATCAGGAATGCAGCGGCTCAGCCTTTCCCGAACCGTAGTACCTGAATCGTGGTTAAGGGCACGCAACGGAGGGTTGAGGTGCGTAGGTCAGACGTGGAAACGGTTACGTGCAAAACCTTCTACGAGTTGTCGGCGAACGATTCTGAGCGGGTACATTGTCTGATTGAGATTGAGCATCCGGCTGCCATTGATACGGGGCTTTGTTGGTTGCAGGCGACGGCGCGCGCCTGCGAACTCCTGCACCGGATGCCGAACGCGGGCGAGTTACGGTTGATCAGCGCGACGCAGGCACGGGCGCTCGCAAAGCCTGGGACCCGCCAGCGGCGGCCCGGATCCCGGCTGGCCGGAGACCATAAATCTGGTGGACGCAGGCCAAGAACGAAAAAGGTTGTTTCCGCCGGGAGCCAAACGCTCGAGGCCCGGCTTGCGACCGTCCTGGAATCGGCTGCAAAGGCCCGGGCCGCGAGCCGGGAGTTGCAACTGAAAAATGCGGGGATTCGTCACACCAGCCGGCGGCTTCGTCGAGCGGTGCTCGATACCTGGTACGTCTCCGAGTCGCTGCGCCACCTCCGCGCCAGGGCTTCGCACGTGGCTGCGTCCTAGCGACGAAGTTCAATGTTCCAGGGCGCTGATCATCGCGGCGCCGGTGGCCCGTTATGCCGCAAGACAACCACGGCGGAGGCAGGAATCATCCGCAGAACACGCAGAAGGACGCAGAAAAGAGACAAAATATCCACAGATTACGCGGATTACACAGATTCAAGGCATCCTAACCCTAACCGCGTAAGGTACGGATGCCTTTGCGTGTTCTGCGGATGATTCCTGTCTTCCCGCCGTGTTCGCCGTAACATTGGATCCAGTTATCGGACGTCTCCGAACTCCGAACGCCAAACTCCGAACTCTTCCTCTTCCCGCCGTGTTCGCCGTGGCCCGCCGTGTTCGCCATATGAACTCTTACGTCGTGCCCGCCCAACCCGCTGTGCCCGCCGTGTGACCCGACACCCGACACCCGACACTCTCCATCTCCATTTGTGGCATTTTCTCTTATGCGTTCATTTCTTGTGATCTGTGCGTTTTGGTTCGGCTGCACGCTGGCCGGTATGGCCTCGGCCGATTTCAACGGGACCTGGGTGGTCGATCTCACGGCCTCGGATTCTCCAGAGCCGATTCTCAAGCGCCTGGGCGCATCGTGGTTCCAGCGGAGACTGGCCACCTCCCTGAAAGTCGAGGCAACTTACCGCCAGACCAAAGACCGGCTCACCATCCTGACCCGAGCGCCGGCATTTTCGCGAACGGAAGAATTCTGGCTGGATGGACGGCCGGTGACGAAGAAGGAATCGCTTACGGGACCCTATACGGAACGGACCTTCTGGTCCGCTGACGGCGCCCGGTTAATCTCGATCAGCGCCTTTCGAACCAAGGACGGTAAAGACGCAAGGCTCCGGGTCGCGCGCCAACTGGCTGATAAGGGCGGCACCTTGCTCCTCGGTGAGACCCTGGACGTAGCCGGCGAACCGCCGCAACCGGTCGTGCGGCGGATTTGGCACCGGAAAGGCGCTGCGGACTGACTGAGCCGGCGACGATTCGATTTGGGGCCGGCCCGGTTTTGTTCCGCCTGCCGCCGCTTCGCAAGCCAGGGAGCGATCAGTCCGCCGAGACGAGCGTCCGCAGGCCTCTCAGCGGCGAGAAGCATGCCAGGAGACAACCAGCCGCCCAGCCGCAAGCCACCAGCACCAAGGTGGTGCGAATACCTATGCAGCCTCCCAGCCACCCCCCAAACAAAGCGCCGAATGGCATCACGCCGGTCACGCAAAATCGAAATGCGCCATTCATTTTGCCGAGCATTCGCTTTGGCGTCAGCGTCTGGCGGATCGTCCAGGCGTAGACGGTAATGGCCGATCCGGCTACACTCAGCACAAAATAGGCGCCGGTTAACAAAATCATGCCGGGCAGGTTTCCGTCGTGCGCCGCGGGAAAGCAGAAGGCGGCTAACGATGAGAGCAGGCAGGTAACGATCACGAGCGGACCCGGGCCGATGATAGGCCCGACTCGTTGTGCGGCCAATGCTCCGGTGATCGCGCCCAATCCTCCCAGACTGACAATGACGCCGAACAGCCCGGGGCGGATGCCTAACTCGCGAGTTACAAAAAGCACGAGCACTGCCATGACCGCATTCATAAAGAAATTTTGAAGACTCAGAAGCCAGAGTAAGGCGCGAATGTGAGTCTGTTTGGTCACGAAGCGGAATCCTTCCACGATCTGGCTGATCATCAGGTGATGAGGAGTGAACCGCTTCTCCTCACGGTGATCAATCTGAAGGATGCTGAATGCGCATAATAGGTAGGTGAATGAGTCGATGAGAACGGCGGCCGGTGCGCCCAGGATCTCAACCAGTACACCGGCAAAACCCGGCCCGGCCGATTGGCCGAGCGAATATGACAACATGATCTTTGCGTTCGCGCCGACTAATTGGTCCCGGTTCACGATCTCCGGAACGTACGTCTGGTAGGACATCTCAAAGATGGTCTTGAGCGATCCCATCGCAAACATCAGGAAATACAAGGCTTCCAAACGCAAAAAACCCGCCAGCGCCGCGATTGGTACCAAGGTAAGCACGGCGCTTTGTACGACGTTCGTGGAAATCATCAGCAGCCGGCGGATGCCGAAATCGGCCCAGACGCCGGCCGGCAGCGTGAAAATCAGGAAGGGGGCAAACTCCGCGGCCCGAAGTAAGCCCATCTGCGCAGGGTTCGCATGCAGCGTCATCGCTGCAAGCAGCGGGATGGCGAAAGCGGTAACCTGTGAGCCTAATGTGGAAACCGTTTGACCTAACCAGAAACAACCGAAAGCGCGGTTCAGGTAAAACGGCGGGCGTGGCGGGGGGAGGGAAGGCGCAACGGGAGCTTCAAGCAGTCTCACCTTGCGCGGCACCCTCCTGGTTTGGAGCTTGAAACGGCCGCTCAACGCTGGCTCGCCCGGAAATCCCTGTCATCTTGTGAGTTAAAAGGTTCAATGTGCGGATATTCTGTTTTTCATGTCCGGATATGACAACCTGACGCCGGTACCGGGCCTGCCCCTAAAGGCGACCAACAAGGATCTCGCCCGTCGCGCCGCATACAGCAGCGCGACCAAAAGAAAGATCCGGAAACGCGCCACCCGACATCCTCTATTTGTGGCATTTTTCCGCTTGTGCCATTTGTGGCATTTTACTAGGCTGCCGCCCGGACGGCGGGTTTGCGGGGCGCCGCGAGTTCGGCCCTTAGCCGCATCAGCAGTATCCCAAGGCGATTTCGTCCGGACCGGTCGGGACCGGCCCCCCATTGGGCGTCGTCCGGCGAATCGTTGATAAGCTGGGCATCGCCCGTCAGGATCAACTGGCCGGCCAGGTGCGGATGCTGGGTGAATTTGGCCCGCAGCGCCCGGTACATGATGGCCTCCCTCACGTCGTGCCAGTCCGCACGCAACGGCAAGCAAGGGTTTCGCCCCAGCTCAACCGCCCGCCGGGCCGTGACGGCACGCCGGATGATCTCCTGGAGATCAAACTCAAGGAACTTCTGAGCCTGATAATAATGTTCTACGGTCGGCCAACGACGGTCATCCAGTTCGATCGGGTGATCGGACGCATTACAAAGCATGCCGTGAGGACACGCGAGGTCGTTCCGGAAAAAGATTCGTTGCATTTTAAAGGTTGATCAGGTGGTTCGGGACCGCAGTACCCATGAAACCAGCGACGCAATCGCGGAAGAATTAAGCCTCTTTGCACATTGCCAGAAACTTAACGCCGTCTTCAGATTGATCCGGACGTCCGCGGAAGCGCACGGCAAACGTTCCATTCGCCTTGAGCAAAGAGAACAGAACCGCCGCCTTAAATAGATTTCGAAACAGGTTCCATGCCGCATCCCTCTTGGCTCCCCCGAAAACCTGCGCGGCCTTATGCGACCGCGCTTCCGGCCGGAGCCCAGAAGCCGCACGCTTGAACGATTTGAATCGCTTACAACGTAACCCCATTATAATGCCGGGCAGCCAATCTGTCCAGTCTTGCAGCCCCGTAAACAAAGTGACATGAAAAACGTTGCGCGCGGTCCTGCCGTTCAGAGTCCGTCCACCAAAGCCGCCATTCTGCCGAAGCCAAGCGGCTCAACCGGCTGGTTTAGAGGAAACGGCTTCCTGCTTGGGTTGGGCGTAGCCGTCGTCCTTGGATTCGTCTTTCCGCAGGGGGGCGCCCGGAACGGGGTATTGCACCCGGAACTTGTCGGTGATTCGGGCATCGCGCTGATCCTGTTCCTGCAAGGGCTCTCGATTCCCCTAAACAAGATGCGCACCGGCGCCGGCAACTGGCGGCTGCATGCGACCATTCAAACCTTCACATTCATCGTGTTCCCGCTGGTCGGTCTGGCCTTCGCCGCCGTCATACCTCGGATGTGGCCCGATGAACCGCCCCCGATCCGCGCGGGTATGCTCTACCTTTGCGTGCTGCCCTCGACCGTGTCGACCTCGGTTGTGCTGACCGCCGTAGCGGGAGGTAACGTGGCCGGTGCGATCTTCAGTGCAGCCTTTTCAAACATCATCGGCGTCGTCCTGACCCCGGTCTGCGTGCAGTTCCTGATGTCCACCACCGGTCAGCATGGGCACTTCGGCGCCTTGCTGGGCCAAATCCTCCTGCTTACCCTGGTGCCCTTCACCATCGGCATGCTGGTGCGCCCCTTCGTCTGGCAATTTGTCGACGCGAACAAGCGTTGGGTTAACTGGATCAGCAATGCCGTGATCCTGTTTATCGTCTACAGCGCGTTCTCCGACTCCGTCCAAAACCGGATCTGGCAAAAGTTCGGCTACGGGCTGACGCTCGGCGTCCTGGCCATGATCATCGCGCTCTACGTTACCATTTCCTGTTTGGTCCAGTTGGCGAGTCACTGGCTGAAACTCAATCGTGAGGATTTCATCGCGGCTTACTTCTGTTCCGTGAAAAAAACGCTCGCCATGGGAGTGCCGCTGGCGATCCTCATCTTCGGGACTCGCGCCGACCTGAGCCTGATCCTTTTGCCGATCATGTTTTATCACCCGTTCCAGCTTCTGGTGAACGGTATCCTGGCAAATCGTTGGGCCGGACAGACGGCGCCCCGATAATTGCCCGGCGTCGGGGAACTTGCGAACCTACTTGCGAAACGGCGCCATGCTGTCAAGCTTGGTGTAGGACACGGGAAAGTCTTTCGTAAAATGCAGGGAACCAAAAAGAAATCACGCATGGTCCTGTCGGAAACTATCAGGACCGCATTGCCCGCCCTGGGGATCATCGCAGTTGGCATCTGGACGCAGTTTTCCAGGGTTCCTGACCCGCAACCAGCGCCGGACCCGGCTGTTTCTGATACCTTTGAGACCTTTAACGCCTTGGCGCCCGCCGTGGCCGTGGAACCAGGGGATCCACCCGATAACGACGCGGCTCCCACTGTGCCGGACTTCTCGCCGGCTTCGCCCGATGCAGATAACGTCTGAGCGGAGCGGGCCCAGAAAAAGTTCTGAATTTACCGCCGCGGCAAGAGCGCCTGGAAGAGGCTTGGTTGGATTTGCTGAAGGGGCGGCAGCAAATACGAGCGACACCTTCCCTGCCGGCCCTTCAGACCTCCGACGAGGAAGAGGACCGCTTCCCAGGGATATAAACCCTGGGCTGAGTCCTGCCGCTTCTTCGGCGCTAAAATCGGTTCACCCGCGCAACGAGCCGCTCAACCAACTCGAAAACGGGTGTAAGGACGGCCGCCGGTGCATAGGTGTTAGGAGCCATCGATAAAGATAAAGGTAATTGAGAGTAGATCCCGCCGGTTTCTCGAAAACCCGCTTTCTCTCGTCCTCTCAGCATCCCAGGCCGGTTGTACCTAACCGGTTCACCTTCCAGAATGCCCGGAGAACTACCTCTTTCCTCGGGAATTGTCCTACCTTATCAATAGGATTTAGGGCTGCCAGCCGGCCCCCGATACTACGCATTTATCCCGCGAACAGCTTTCGTTTTCCGCGCGGCATCCGCGGCGCGCCAGAGGTACCATGCAGCCGTCGTGCGATGCGGGCGCCAGCGTTCCCCCAGCAGATGCAACTCTTTTGCGGAAGGCAGTGCCGGCAAATCGTACGCGATCCGGTAACCGTTGCGTACCCCGAAGTCGTCCACGGGCCATACATCGGCGCGGCCAAGTTTAAAAATCAGCATCATCTCGACCGTCCACCGGCCCACCCCGCGTACCTGCGTGAGGCGCGCGATGATCTCGTCGTCCGTCATTCGCGCGATCGCACGAGAACTCGGGACGACGCCGGCAACGGTCTTTTCGGCGATATCTCGCAACGCGGCGATCTTCGCCCGGGAAAAGCCGGCCCCACGCAGCGCCTCATCGGAAATCGCGGCAAGGTCCGCCGGACCCGGAAAACGCTTTCCCGGAAAAAGCGCTCGGAACCGGCCCAGGATGCTCTCGGCCGCCGTACCGTTCAATTGCTGATGAGCGACGGCGCGCACCAGCGATTCGAAGGGTGAACGGCGCGGGTCGGCCACGAGCCTGCAGTCGCCGTGTTCGCGGATCAGGCGATCCATGGTGCTGCACTGGCTTGAAAGGTGTCGCAGGGCGTCAGGAGTCATTTTTTATCATCATAAACCCGGCCGGATACCCGTGCCGCTGCGTCCGCGCAAAAAACCAATCCTCAAATCGCAGAATTGATTTGCAACAACTCAATCTATAAAATTTATGGTGCTGGTGCAACTCCTCCCGATTTCCTTCGTCTCACCCAAAAGCATTATTGTTCTACCTCCCGCTTTCTGATGTCGTGCCGTGTGCAGGCGGATGAAGTTTATCGGCCTGTTCATCGGAGGTAAGCACTGCCCGTTTGGCGGGGGACGTTCGCCGCGTCGCCTGATTACCCGATTGTCCATGCCTGACTGCCTGAGCGCCTGATCGCCTCACTAATTACTATCACCATCACCATCGCCACGAGAACTTCGCGTTCTGCATGACCATGAGGCCGTCGCAACTCCAAGACCTCGACCGTTTATCAGAATCGCTGCATGACTTGTACTCACCGGTGAGCGCAGCGGAATTTCCGGAACGTTTGTTCCGCCTTCTGCGCAGGTTTATCGCCTGCGACTATTGCTCCTACAGCGAACAGGTTGGTGCGCAGACGCAGCGCATGGCGACCTGTCCGGCCTGCATGGACGAGATCAAACTCGAGATCTTTAACCGCTACCTTCATCAACACCCGTCGCTGCGGGCCGTCCGGGCCACGGGCACCCAGGCAGCCGTGAAGATCTCCGATTTTGTCACCCTGACCGAATGGCGCCGGACTGACCTGTACGATGCGATTTTCCGGCCCGAGCAACAGGACTACGAGCTTGCCTACATTGATCTTTGCGAGCTGCCGAACCTGGTCATTACCCTTAGCCGGTCCCAAGGCGACTTTTCCGAGAGGGACCGCGCGATGCTCAACCTTCTTCGCCCGCACCTGGTGCAGGCGTACCGGCTCAACAAGCTGCTGACGCACTTCAACGAGGCCAGCGAAGACAGCGGCCGGGGCTACCTTATCGTTGACTCGAAATTCCGGATTCGTTTCGCCACCCGCCGGGCCTTGGCCTGGTTGCGCGAATATTTTGGGGAAGAAGTGCTTGCCGGTGCGCCGGGCAAGCTCCAGGAGTTCCTGCGCGCCATTCGTGCCCCTTTGGCGCAAAAGCCCGTTCCTTCTCTGGCCGTGCCGGCCGAGTTTTCCATTCAGCGCGGCGCCAAGCGGTTGGTGGTGCACCCGCTGCCGGCGCTGCGCACCGACGAGCATCGGGTCTTTCTCAGCGAATCCGTGCAGAGCTGGGATGCACGTCCCCTGGAGACCCTCGGTCTTACCCGGCGCGAAGCTGAAGTCCTGCTCTGGGTGGCGCAGGGAAAGAGCAACGCCGCCATCGCCAGCATCCTCGACATCCAGGAGCGCACCGCCTGCAAGCACATGGAAAACATCCTGGCCAAGCTCTACGTGGAAAATCGTACCGCCGCCGCTCAGCGCGCCATGGAAGTGTTGCGTTAGTCGCACCCGCCCCCCCGCTACTCGTTACTCGTTACCCGACACCCGACACCCGGCACCCGGCACCCGACACCCGACACTCGCCACTCAAATAGGGTGGACACCTCAGTCCGCCACCGGCATGCTGGCGGGTGACGATCGACCCTGACGCGGCCAAGCCGCCCGTGCAGCCCACGGTTCTCGCCATCTTCCTGGCCGCCCTGTCGATGCTCGGGCCCTTCTCGATCGACACCATCTTTCCGGCTTTTCCCCCGATCGGGCGTGAATTTGGGGCGGACCCGGTGGCAATGCAGCAGACCGTAAGCGTTTACCTGATTTCCTATGCCGTCATGAGCCTATTTCTGGGCCCTTGGTCTGACGCGCAGGGCCGCAAGCCCGTCATCCTGGCAGGAACCTTTTTGTACGCCGTCAGTTCCGCTGCCGCCGCCTTGAGCGTGTCCCTGCCGATGCTCCTGGTGTGCCGGGCGTTGCAGGGGCTGAGTGCCGGTGCAGGCATGGTGGTTGGCCGCGCCATCATCCGCGATCTCCTTCACGGCGCGGACGCTCAGCGGTTGATGTCCCAGATAACGATGATTTTTGGGATCGCACCGGCGATCGCGCCCGTCGCCGGCGCGTTTCTGCTCCGGGCGGGAGGGTGGCGCGGCATCTTCTGGTCCTTGGCCATTTTCGCCACCTTGCTTGCCCTGGTGAGCGCCTGGTGGTTGCGCGAATCCCATCCGATCTCGCAGCGCCACCCGTTTGCCCCTGAAACCCTGCTTCAGACCTACCGGCGCATCGGGTTGGAGCCGCGCTTTTGCGCCTTGGCCCTTACCGCGGCCATGAACTTCGGGGCCTTGTTCCTTTACATCGCCTCGGCGCCGGCTTTCGTGCTTGGTTTGCTCCGGCTCGGCCCCACCGGATTTCCCTGGCTTTTTGTGCCCCTGATTACCGGTCTTACCGGAGGCGCATGGGTTTCCGGCAGACTCGCCGGGCGGTTCTCCGCCTGGCAGGCCATCAACCTCGGCTTCCTGTGCATCGCGTCAGCTTGCGGCCTCAACCTCCTCTGTTGCGCAATTTTCCCGGTGCCCGTCCTGCCTTGGTCGGTGTTGCCGATGGCCCTGCAGGCGTTCGGAGTCTCTGTCTCGCTGCCGTCCCTAACGTTGCTGGCCCTCGATTGTTTTCCGGCGCAACGGGGGGCCGCGTCTTCCGTCCAGGCGTTCTGCAGCCTTACGGCCAACGCCCTCATCGCAGGCGCGCTGTCGCCCTTCCTCTCGAGCCGCGCCTCACGGCTGGCGCTCGGGATGACAGGCCTCAGCGCGGTCGCCCTGATCGGCTGGTGGTTTTACGCCGCCAAAGCCGCGCCTGAAATCCAGGGGGCAAAGGCCGGTGATCAGGCGCTCGACCTGGAAGTCGAACCGCCGCTTTGATCTGACATCCGCGCCGGCGGGCGCCGAACCGGAGCTTGCTCCTGGGCGTTACGCAGGAACGGCTCCGCTGGCGGCCGGGATATTGCCCACGGACCCGCGCCGCAACAAGAGAAGGGGGGAATTTATCGGCGTTAGAGTGCTCTGCAGACCGAAGGATGCCGCAACGTCGCCGGCTTCGCGGTCAGCTTGCTGGGCCTGAACCCGGCGTCCTGAAGTCCGGCTTGTTCCCCAGGACAAAAGAACTCTACCGGAACCTTATCCCCGCGACTGACGGGCATACCCAGCCGTAGAGTCACTTTGAACCTGCGCGCCGCCCCGCGCTCCGGCCGGTCTAGCGGGTGCGCATTTCGGGAGGCACACCCGGGCTGAGATCTGAAATCTAATGGTGAACCCTTATCAAAGCTTAAGGAATCACAAGCGGTGTGCCTGGCGAATAAAGGCCATCCTTGTACCGTCGATCTCTACTAAATCTATGAGGCGAACATTACTTTTCGCGTTAACTGCGGTCGCGCTTCCTGTTTCTCTGTCCTCGACGGGTAAGGCGCAGGTGGTCGAAGTCGGGCCGGGGCCGGTTATCGTTCACCGGCATTACCATCACCATGACTGGGAGCGGCGCCGGTACTGGCGTGAACGGCATTGGCGTGAACACCGTTACTGGCGCCATCATCACCACGACTGGGATTAAGGAGTTCTGGTCGAGTCCGGATTTGACAGTGGAAGCCTCACGAATGCCCCGGTTTGACCGGGGCATTTTGCTGTTGTTTTTGGTTACCCGATAGTACCCGGGGCGGCTTGGTTTGGGGGAGGGACGCTGCATTGCGCTTGGCAAATTGCCGCCTTATGGCATTCTCTCGTTCCTGCCTGGTTGCACCCGTAGCTCAATCGGATAGAGCATCTGACTTCGGATCAGAAGGCTG